>NZ_JBEXDT010000040.1:0-69167 GCF_040605905.1 Nonomuraea sp. NPDC005501
TGCGGGAGTCGTGGGGGAGGGCTCCGCCGCGTGGACCGGCCCGGTCGCGATCACCGTGGTCGCCAGGGCCGCGATGACACAGGATAAGACTCGTGTTTTCATGACGTACCGCGCCTTACATTAAGGGCATGAAGGGGTGGCCGGACGGCGGCCGAAGCCGCCATCCGGCCGAGGGGGGTCCCCGAAAAGGTCAGAGCTCAGGTGTCACATCGGGCCGGCGGCGTTCTCACGGGTTGCCGTACTTTTTGACGAACTGGTAATACGTCCATGCCCATGCCCTGCAGTCCGGCCGGACCAGGATGAAGTAGCCGCCGCACACCTTGTCGCGCAGGGTGATGTAGAACCGGTTGTCCACATCGAGCTTTCGCGTACGGGTGTTGTCGAGGTAGTACTTGTAATGCTTCTTCCGGTTGGCTATCAGGCCGTATCCGTAGTCGTGGGAGTCACAGGCCGGCCGGAAATCGAAATTGTGAGGCTTGTCCGGGGACGACGTGCAGTGGTCGTAGTAGATGCCCCTGACCTTGAAGCCGCTGGCGGTCCGCTTCCAGTCGGGCTTGCGCCACTTGCCGCCGTGGAATGCCCAGGCCGAGCAGCCCGACTTCGTGTACCACATCCAGGTCACGGCGGTGCTGCACTTCTTCGGGTAGGACTGCGGGGGATCCACGCCGTCCGGCAGGAAGTCACTGGCGGGCGGCTCGGTCGCATTGGGGTCGTCCAGCCCGGCCGCGCCCTCGGTCGTCCCGCCGTTGGCCGGCATGTCGGTGCCCGTGGCGGTCACCTGGGGAGCGGCGACGCCCGCCGGGAAGCTGAGCTGCCACCCGCCGTTGGTGACGGACTCGATCGACGACAGGCGTCCCACCGCGTCGTAGGCGTAGGTCCCCTGGACGGCGCCGACGCTGGGATCGCTCACGGTGCGCAGCAGGCCGTTCGGGTCGTAGGCGTAGCTCGCCTCGATCTGCGGCGCCTCGGTCCCGTAGGTGACCGCGACCTCCTTGAGCCGGCCCGCGTAGTCGCCGTTGGAGGTGCCGGAGGCCGTGGTGGTCGTGGCGTAGGTGAACTTGGTGACGGATGCGGGGTCCGTGGCGCCGGCCGGCTCCTTCACGGTGCTGACGCGGCCCTGGGTGTCGTAGGTGATGGTGGACTTGCCGACGGCGGTGCTGCCCACGTCCGTCACCCGCCAGGGGTCGGCGCTCGGCGCCCCGGCCGGCCGGGCCCAGGCGTAGGTGAGCTGGAGGTCGCCGTTGTTGATCGGGGTGCCGTCGGCGGTGACGAAGGTGTCGTCGCCCGCCTCCACGAGGCCCGGATCCATCGGGATCGTCTCGATCGTCGTGGTGCGCATCGCTCCGACGTTCGCGTCCCACTTGGTGGTTTCGGTGATCTTTGATCCGTTGTCGGCCTGGTACGTCTGGATACCGCCGCCGTCGGGGAAGGAGACGCTGCTCTTCAGGGGGTAGCGGGTCGACGTCCCTCCCTCGAGCTCCGTGACGACGAGGGTGCCGTTCTGGTTCTCCAGTTTCCGGTTGATCTCCCCGCCGGCGAACTCCGCCTGCCAGCCGGGCCCGAAGACGCCGAGCTCGGGGCGGGTGGCCGGGGCGGACTGCGGCCGGGCCAGATCGCCGGCGGTCAGGGCCACGCCGTGCTTACGGCTGATCGCGCCGGCGGACACGTCCAGCTCGGTGAGCTTGAAGGTCTTGGTGTCGGCGGAGTACTGGCCGGGGCCGATCTCCTGCACGTCGGCCGGCGGCGGATCGGTCAGCGCGGCGGCGGAGACGTCCGGGGCCAGGAAGGGGAGGAGCATGGCCGCGAGGGCGGCGGACAGAGGTAATCGGCGCACGTGGTGCCTCCAGGGTGAAGAGAGAAAGTGATCTGATCACCTGGAGAGTAAGTGCTGATAAATCCCTTGACAAGATATGGACAATTCCGTGGAGTGATGCTCCAATCGCGTATGGAGCTGCGTCCCCGCTGCCATCCCCCTCGTATGAAATGTGCAGGCCGCGAAGGCCGTTCGGCGAATGCTGCCGAATTTATGCAGAATTTATGGGGACAGTTCGGTGGTCTGCGAAAAAGAGAGAATCGCCGGCCCGCCGGTGCTCGTCCGCGCCGACTTGGAGGTCGAAGTGCATAGGAATCAGCGGTGGCAACGCCTCGACGTCGACGAATTTCGATTTCACGGCGGCCCGTAGCGGCAGGCCGGCGCACCGCGGCGGCGCGAGAGGGCCGGACGGCACCCCGGCGAGGACCGCCGCCGCGGGGCCGTGATCACATCGGATAGCCCGGCGTGAACTCGACCGGCAGCGACTCCAGGCTGCGCATCTGGATCGACGACCGCCACTCCAGCGACTCCGGCGGCACCGCCAGCACCACGTCGGGCAGCCGGTCGAGCAGCATCTCCACCGCGATGTGCGCGATGACCTCCGCGAGCTCCGGCGCGGGGTGCGGGCAGCCGTGCGCGCCGTACCCGAACGACATGTGCGCGTGATTGCTCACGGAGTCGCCGTAGAGGTCCGGGCGTACCTGGGGGTCGAGGTTGGCGGCGGCCAGGCCGCAGACGAGGAGGTCGCCGGCCTTGATGCGGCGGCCGCTGAGCTGGGTGTCCATGACCGGCCACCGTCCGATGGCGATCTGCCCGGGCGCCTCCTTCCACAGCACCTCGTTCAGCGCCTGGCCGATGCTGCGCCGGCCGCCCGACAGCGTCATGGCGAACCGGTCGTCCGTCAGCATGAGCTGGATCGTGTTGCCGATCCAGGTGGCCGTCGGGTCGTGGGCCGCGGTCAGGGTCAGGAGCAGGTCCTGGGTGAGCTCCTCGTCGGTGAGCCCGGCGGGGTGGGCGAGCAGCCGGGAGGGCATGTCGGGCCCCGGGTACTGCCGTTTCGTCTCCAGCAGCCGGCTCATGATGGCCTGTACCCGCTGGTACGCCTCCATCGCGGCCGGCCCGCCGTTCAGGGTCGTGGCGACCTCGCCGACCAGCGCACGGGTGTCCGGATCCGGCAGGCCGAGCATCGAGGCGAGGACGAGCAGCGGGATCGGGTTGGCGTACTGCGCCATCAGGTCCGCCCGGCCGGAGCCGATGAAGGTGTTGATCAGCCCCTCGGCGACCCGCTCGCAGCGCGCCCGCAGCTCGAACTGGTCGGCCGCGGCGAGGGCGTCGCTGACCGCGCCCGCGCGGCGCTCGTGCGCCGCGCCCACCTCGAACAGCATGGACGGCTGGTAGGCGACGTACGCGTTGAGGGGCCAGTCGGGCGGGATGTTCTTCCACTGGTTCCAATGGCGCGAGTCGCGGACGAACAGCTTGGGATTGCTGAGCACGTAACGCAGCTCGCGGTAGCCGAGCACCAGCCAGCCGGGTACGTCGCCCTCCAGCAGGATCGGGACCACGGGGCCCTGCTTGCGCATCTCCTCGAAGGCGCGGGCGGGGTTTCGGTGGTACTCCCTGCCGTACATGGGGAAGGCGCCCTCGAACGCGCTCCGCTCAGGGACCGTGGGAGGGGCGGCGAACCAGTGGACGGGTTCGGAGGAATGCGTGGCGTCGGTCATGAGGTCACCTGCCGGGCGGAGGACAGAGCATAGAGGTGGTTGACCAGCGTGATCAGCACGGCCTTGCTGGACTCCCGCTGCCGCGCGTCGCACGCGATCAGCGGCACGTCGCTGGAGAGGTCGAGCGCGTCCCGGATCTGGTCGAGCGTGTGGGTGGACTCGCCGAACCGGTTGTGGGCCACGATGAACGGCATGCCGTGGTGTTCGAGCCGGTCGATGGCGTACCAGGAGTCGGCCAGGCGACGCGTGTCCACCAGCACGACGGCCCCCAGGGTTCCGGTGAACAGGCGGTCCCACAGGAACCAGAACCGCTCCTGACCCGGCGCGCCGAACAGGTAGAGCACCAGCTCGGCGTTCAGGCTGATCCGGCCGAAGTCGAACGCCACCGTGGTGGTGGACTTCGCCTCCACCCCGCGCGCGTCGTCCACCCCGATCCCCGCCCGCGTCATGGTCTCCTCGGTGCTCAGCGGACGGATCTCGCTGACCGATTTGACCAGGGTCGTCTTCCCCACGCCGAAGCCGCCGACGATCACGATCTTGAGTCCGGTGGTCGCGGAGCTCGGCAACGGGGTGCGCGCGACCGGTTCAGAGGTTCTGGAGTCCAACGAGTACCTGCTTCAGCATGTCGGGATCGGGCAGACGCGTCTCGGCAGGCGCCGGACGCGGGTTCCTGGCGGTGATGCGTCCGGTGTCCAGCAGGTCGCACAGCAGGATGCACACAACGCTGACCGGCAGCCGCAGCTCCGCCGCGATCTCCACGACCGCCGTCGGGCTCCTGCAGAGCCGGAGAATGCGGGCATGCTCGGACTGCATGCCCGGAGTGGGATCGCACTCACTCACGATCAGCGTGACCATGTCGAAGGCGTCGTCCGTCACGCTGCTGCGCCCGCCGGTCACCATGTAGAGGCGGTCCGGATTCTCGTCCTCCAGGCGCGGCGACATCAGAGCCGGCTGCTCTGCTGCGGTGCGCGGGGCGGCGCGGTCAGGTATTCGCCGATCTGCTCCACCAGCTCGTTCATGTTGTGGCCGATGACCCCCGGATCGGCGTCGTCGCCGGCCACCACGGCGAGGTGCGCGCCCTCTCCCGCCTCCACGATGAACAGCAACCCGCCGTGGAACTCGGTCATGGACTGCCGCAGCCCTCCCGTGCCGTCGCCGAACTCGATGGACGCGCCGTACGACAGGCTCTGGATACCGGAGGCGATCGCCGCGAGCTGGTCGGCGCGGTCCACGGTGAGCGCGGCGGTGTGGGAGAGGCGCAGGCCGTCTCTCGACAGCACCAGCGCGTACCGGGTCTGCGGGGTCCTCTCCAGGAGGTTCTCCAGCAGCCAGCCGAGTTCCTGATCTGAGCTTCTCATCGAGGTCCGTCCTCTCCAATCTGTCGTGCCCTGCTCGCCTGGTGGAAGGCCGCGAACTTGGCTGCGGCGTCGGAAGGTGGCCGCGTGGGCCGGGGCTCGGGGCCGGCGGCCGGCGCCGGCGACGTGGGTGCGGCGGCCGCGAGCGTCTGCCCCCGGCGGCGTCGCGGCAGCCCGTGCAGCTCCGCGTCCTGCTCGGGGGCAGCCGGCGGCGCGGCCTGCCGGCCGTGCAGGGCCGCCGCGGGGGAGTGCGTCACCCGCGGGGCCGGGATGTTGTGACTGATGAGCTGCTGCGGGATCATGACGACCACGCCGGTGCCGCCACGCGAGGACGGGCGGAAGGACACGGTCAGGCCGTGCTTGCGGGCCAGGCAGCCGACGACCGCCAGCCCGAGCCGGGAGCCGGACAGCGTCGTGAAGTCCAGCGGCTCGGCGGACACGGCGCGCTCCGCCCGGGCCAGCGCGGCGGGGCTCATCACCAGGCCGCAGTCCTCGATCGTGATCACGATCCCCGTGCTCACCTCCTCCACGTACACGTGGACCTCTTCGGTGGGCGGGGAGAAGCTGGTGGCGTTGTCCATCAGCTCGGCGAGGGCGTGCATGACGCCCTCCGCGGCGTGCCCGGCGATCGCGACGGTGCTGACCGAGTGCACCCGGACCCGCTGGTAGGCGCTGATCCTGCCGATGGCCCCCCGCAGGATGCTCTCCATCACGATCGGCTTGGTCCAGCGCCGCCCCGACCTCGCCCCGGTCAGCAGGGCGATGCTGTCGGCGAGCCGGCCGGCCTGCGCGGTCGTGTGGTCGAGCTTCAGCAGGTCGCCGAGGGTGATCCGGTCGTGCCGGTCCTCCATCTCGCGCAGGTCGGCCAGCATGCTGGTGGCCAGGGCCTGCACCCGCCCGGCGGCACTGGCGCACGCGGACGTCGTGGCGGCGCGTACCCGCTGCTCCCGGCTGACCTCGTTGACGAAGACGTACAGGAGGTGCTGCTGGGCGGTGCTCGCCGGCCGGGGGATGCCCGCGAGTACGGACTCCGCCGACATCCCCTCCCTGATCCGCGCCACCGTTCCGGGCATCGTCTCCGTGGCCATCCGGATGAGCTCCGCGTCGCCCGCGGCGAGCCGGCTGCGCAGCTGCCGGATCTGCTGGCTGCCGTACGTCGCGAACGTGACCGCACCGCACACGAGGACGGCCGCGACACCGAGGGTCCAGGCCAGGAATGTCCGGGCCGAGAGGGGGGCGGTGAGCACGGCCGTCAACGACGCGGCCCCCGTGATGACGGCCGTGGCCGCCAGGACGACCAGGGATTCCCCCAGCGGCAGGCGCGCCGCGCGGTGGCGTGTTGGTACCTGTACTGACATCGATGAGCTCCTCGTCGGCGAGTGGAGCCCGGTCATCGCGAACGCGACGCGACCGGGGCCGAACGCGCGACGACGGACCTGTTCCGGCCGATCTCCTTGATCGCTGGGCGAGCGACAAAAGATCTTACAGCACTTTACTCTGCGTCATAAGGCCGCATCTGACGGCAACGCGTCAGATCCTCCCCGAAACTCGACACGTTGATCAACCCTCCAGTACGGTGCCAGTTCCTATCGCCTTGACACAGGACGGGAGTCGGCTCTCCATGGCTGGTTCACTACTCGATGGCAAAGCGGCGTTGATCACGGGCGCCGGATCGGGCATCGGAGCCGCCACGGCGGTGGTGTTCGCCCGGCACGGGGCCAGGGTGGTGGTCGCCGACATCAACGAGGAGGGCGGCAAGCGCACGGTCGCCGAGGTCGAGGCGGCGGGCGGCGAGGCGGCCTTCGTGTGGGTGGACGTGCGGCGGTCCGACGCGGTCAAGGACATGGTCGACTTCACGGTCGAGCGGTTCGGCCGCCTGGACTGCGCGGTCAACAACGCGGGCGTGGACACGGCGGGCGACGGCCGGCTCCACGAGGTGGGCGAGGAAGCCTGGGACGCCTCGATCGGGGTCAACCTCAAGGGCGTCTGGTGGTGCATGAAGCACGAGCTCGTCCAGATGCTGGAGCAGGGCTCGGGCTCGATCGTCAACGTGGCCTCGGTGGCCGGCCTGGTCGGCATCGAGGCGCCCTTCGTCTCGCCGTACGTCGCCGCCAAGCACGGGGTGGTGGGGCTGACCAAGGCGGCCGCCCTGGAGTACGCGACCTCGGGGATCCGCGTGAACGCCGTGTGTCCCGGCGCCGTGCGCACCCAGATGGTGGACGACCTCATCCAGCAGGGGATCATGACGCTGGACCAGACCGCCGCCTACCACCCGGTCAGGCGGTACGCCAACCCTCCGGAGATCGGCGAGGCGATCGCCTGGCTCAGCTCCGACGCCGCCTCGTTCGTGACCGGCCTGCCCATGGCCGTGGACGGGGCGATGACCGCCCGCTGACGGGGCTGCTCACTGGGCGGTCCAGCCGCCGTCCACCGGAAGGATCGCGCCCGTGATGTACGACGCGGCCGGGCTCGCCAGCAGGAGCGCCGCCGCGGTCAGCTCGGTCGTCTCGGCCCAGCGTCCGGCGGGGACCTGGTGGTCCAGGAAGTCGCGCACGCGGGGGTCGTCGTCGGCGCCCTCGTTCAGCGGCGTGCGGAACGGGCCCGGAGCCAGGGCGTTGACGCAGATGCCGGTGCCGGCCAGCTCGACCGCCAGGCTCCGGGTGAGCTGCACGACGGCGCCCTTGCTGGCGGCGTACCCGGCCCGGCCCGCCGCGCCCACGAGGCCCAGCGCGCTGGCCAGCGTGACGATGCGGCCGTACCCGGCGGCCCGCATCACCGGGACGGCCGCCTGGCAGGCCAGGAACGTGCCGACGACGTTGACCTCCAGGCAGCGCCGGAGGTCCGCGGCGGTGAGGTCGGCGAGCGCGCCGCGGGCCTGGACCCCGGCGCTGGTCACCAGGACGTCCAGCCGGCCGTGCCGGTCGACGGCCTCGTCCACCATCCGGCGCACCCCGGCGTCGTCGGCCACGTCGCAGGCCAGCGCCAGGGCGGGACGGCCGGTGAGGGCGGTGATCCGGCCGGCCGCACTCTCGGCGGTCTCCCGTCGCCGCCCGGCCACCGCGACGGTCGCGCCCGCCCGCGCGAGGGCGAGCGCGATGGACTCGCCCAGGCCGGACGAGCCGCCGGTGATCAAAGCGACCTGCCCGTCGAGATCGGTTCCCGGAATCATGGCTGCTCGCCCAGGTATTCGGCTCCGTTGACCCAGTTGCGGGTGAGCCAGCGCGCCGCCTCGCCGAGATCCTCGTCGCGGATGGCGGCGACGATGCGCCGGTGCTCGGCGAGGCTCTGCTCCGCTCGTTCCCGGCCGCCGAAGTAGAGCACGTCGTACCGCTTGACCAGGGGCTTGGTCTGGGCGATGAGCCGCATCAGGTGGTCGTTGGCGCAGGCCGACAGCAGCAACGCGTGCCAGGCGTCGTCGAGCGCGGCCAGGTCGCCTCCGGTGTCGAGGGCGGCGCGCATGTCGTCGTTGAGCCGTTCGAGCCGGTCCGTGACGCCGTGGAGGGCCTGCGGCGGGGACCAGCGCAGCGCGAGCGCCTCCAGCTCGCCCACCAGCGGATAGAGCTTGCGAGCCTCAGCCGGGTCGAGGGGCGGCACGCGGAAGCCGCGCCGGGGCTCGGCCACCAGGAGACCCCGGTCGGTGAGCTCCACCAGCGCCTCCCGCAGCGGAGTGCGGCTGACGCCCAGCTCGGCGGCCAGACGGACCTCGTTGACGCGCGCGGCCGCCGGGAACCGGCCGTCCAGGACGCGCGCCGTGATCTGCTCGGCCAGGTCCCGGCGGAGGGGACTCGCGTTGTCTGTCACACTCGCATCCTATTGCATGCAATCACGAATTTCTGTATTCAGTTTGTATGAACTGCATGCAAGACGTGGACGTCGGGCGGGCGCGGGCGGAGACTCCCGGGTGCGCCCGGGTGACCCACCTCGACAACGCGGGGGCCGCGCTCCCACCCGCGATCGTGACCGACACGGTGATCGCCCACCTGCGCGAGGAGGCCTTGCGCGGCGGCTACCGGGCGGCGGCCGAGGCCGCGCCGCGGCTCGACGCCGTACGGGAGTCCGTCGCCACCCTGCTGAACGCGCACGGCGACGACATCGCACTGACCGACAACGCCACCCGCGGCTGGCAGGCGGTGTTCTACGCCCTGCCGTTCGGCCCCGGCGATCGCATCCTGACCAGCCGGGCCGAGTACGCCAGCAACGTCATCGCGTTCCTCCAGGTCGCCGAGCGGACCGGGGCGCGCGTGGAGGTGGTCGACGACGACCCGAGCGGGCAGCTCGACGTCGAGGACCTGCGGCGCCGCCTGGACGAGCGGGTGCGGCTCATCGCCATCACCCATGTCCCCACCCAGGGCGGCCTGGTCAACCCCGCAGAGGAGGTGGGCCGGATCGCCGCGGACGCCGGCGTGCCGTACCTGCTGGACGCCTGCCAGTCGGCCGGGCAGCTCGACCTCGACGTCGAACGGCTGCGCTGCGACGCGCTGAGCGCCCCAGGCCGCAAGTACCTGCGCGGTCCCCGGGGCACCGGCCTGCTCTACGTCCGGCCCCGGCTGCGCGAACGCCTCACGCCCGCCGTCCTCGACCTGCACGCCGCCACCTGGACCCATCCGGACCGGTACGAGGTGGAGGAGACGGCGCGGATGTTCGAGACGTGGGAGCGCGACGTCGCCGCCATCCTCGGGCTGGGCGCCGCCGTCGACCACGCGCTGTCGTGGGGCCTGCCCGCCATCGAGCGGCGGGTCGGCACGCTGGCGGGGCGGCTCAGGGACGCGCTGCGGGAGGTGCCGGGCGTGCGGGTCCACGACCAGGGGGTGCGGAAGTGCGGCATCGTCACGTTCACGGTGGAGGGAAGACCGGCGGCCGAGGTCCATGGCCGGCTGGCCGCGAGGGGCGTCAACACGTCGGTCTCGCTGCGGCGCTACGCCCGCTACGACCTGCCCGCGCGCGGCCTGCCCGACCTGGTCCGGGCCTCGGTGCACTACTACAACACCGAGGATGAGCTGCACCGGCTCGTCGAGGCGGTCGGCGGGATGAGCCGGTGACGCGCCGGCAGGGTGGTTCACCTCGGCGATGAAACGGACTATAGTCCGGCTATGGCGCGCGATAACAACGGACCGCAGGCCGATTCTGCGAGGCCGCTGGAGCTGCTGCTGAGCCGCCCGCCCAAGGAGCGGGCCGACGCCTCCCGCAACCGCGCCACCGTGCTGGACGCCGCCGCGCGGCTGTTCGCCGCGCACGGGGTCGAGGCGGTGTCCATGGACCAGGTCGCCAAGGCGGCCGGCGTCGGCAAGGGCACGCTGTTCCGGCGCTTCGGCGACAAGTCGGGGCTGGCGGCGGCGCTGCTGGACGCCCGGGAGCGGGTGCTGCAGGAGGCGATCCTGTACGGGCCGCCGCCGCTGGGGCCCGGGGCCGCGCCCGCCGAGCGCCTGGCCGCCTTCGTGGACGCCTACCTCGACTACCTGCTGGAGCACCTGGCGGTGATCCGCATGTCGGAGACCGGCTCCCCCGGCGCCCGTTACCGGATCGGGGCGTACCGGTTCTGGCACCGCCACGTGGCGATCCTGCTCGGCGGGACCCCCGACCCCGACCACTCCGCCCATGCGCTGCTCGCCGCTCTGTCGGCCGTGCACGTGACGGCGCTGCTCCCGGAGCTCGGCGAGCGGCGCATCCGCGCGGGGGTCCTCCGTCTGGCCCGCTCGCTGGGGTGACCCAGGCGGTCCCTGCCGAGAGGCGGCGCGCTCAGGCGGCCGGCGGCGCCGCCAGGTCCCGCTTCGCCGCGCGGCTCAGCTCGTCGGCGAGGATCTCCGGCCGGCCCGCGGCCAGCCCGTCCAGGGCCGCGGCGGCCACCTGCGCCGGATCCACTTTCTGCTCCGGGTCCACGTACGACGCCATGTCGGTGTCCATGTAGCCGACATGCACGCTGGTCACCCCGATGCCCCGCGGGGCGAGCTGCTGCCGCACCGCGTCGGTCATCGCCCACGCCGCGGCCTTGCCCGCGCTGTAGGCGCCGTAGTCGGGCACGTGCACCCACGACAGCACGGACAGGACGTTGATGATCCCGCCCCCGCCGTTCGCCTCGATGACCGGCGCGAAGGCGCGCGTGACGGCCAGCGGGCCGAAGAAGTGGGTCTCCATCTCCAGGCGGATCAGGTCGAAGTCGCCGCCGAGCAGCGTGGCGTGGGTGGAGATGCCGGCGTTGTTGACCAGCACCGTCGTGTCCGTGGCGACCCGGGCCGCCTCGGCCACCGACTCCGCGTCGATGATGTCCAGCCGCAACGGCACCGCGCCGGGCACGTCCACCTGCCCGGGGTCGCGGGCGGCGGCGTACACCTTCGCGCCGCGCTCGAGGAGCTGGGTGACGAAGTGCCTGCCCAGCCCGCGGTTCCCGCCGGTCACCACCGCGACCGCGTCCTTGAGGTCCATACCTCCAGGGTGCCCCGCTGGTCACGGCAGGAGCCGGACGGTAAAGCAAAAGGGCCCGGCGGCAGGCTGCCCCTTGGTGAGGAGCGCGTAGCAGCAGTGGCGGGGAGACCGGGTCAGGCGGGTACGTCGGCGTCCGCGCCGAGGGCCGCCGCGCAGGCCCGCCGCCTTTGCGGTCGTCGTGCCGGGCGGAGCTGTCCGGATCGCCTCAGCGAAGCGTGTCCGGCAGGATGATCACATGGCGGCCGAGAACAGCAGGCGATGGAACCACAACATCCATTACCACCCCCGCATCCTGAGCTCGATCCCTGAGGGAGCCGGGCGCGCCCTCGACGTCGGCTGCGGCGAGGGGATGCTCGCCCGCGAACTCCGGCGGACCGTGCCGCACGTCACCGGCATCGACCTGCACGCGCCCAGCATCGAGCAGGCCCGCTCACACCCCGACGACGTCGGCTACATCGTCGGCGACTTCCTCACCCACCCCTTCGAGCCCGCCTCGTTCGACGTCGTCGCCTCCGTGGCCACCCTGCACCACATGGACGCCGCCACCGGGCTGGCCCGCATGCGCGACCTGCTGCGCCCCGGCGGCGTCCTGGCCGTCGTCGGCCTCGCCCGCAGCACCATGCCCGGCGACCTGCCGCGCGTCCTGGCCGGCGTCGCCGTCGGCACCTTCCACCGCGCCGTCAAGGGCCTCTGGCGGCATTCGGCGCCCACGGTGTGGCCGCCGCCGGTGACCTACCCGCAGATGCGGGAGCTGGCCGCCGAGATCCTGCCCGGCTCCGAGTACCGCCGCCACCTGCTGCTGCGGTACAGCATCACCTGGCGCAAACCGCAGGACTGAGCCGGCGGCGCTCCGGGAGCGGCGTCAGCCGAGGACGAAGTGCAGGCGGGTGGTGGTGCCGTCGGCGTGGTCGTGGCGGCGCACCAGATCGCTGAGCTCGTTGACGAGGATCAGCCCGTGACCGCGCGACTGCAGGTCCACCGGCGGGATCCGCCCGGCCATCGGCTCGACGAAGTGACCGGCGTCGTCGATCTGGTACACGAGCGTCGCGGTCTCGGTCCACACGGTGATCGTGCAGCCGCCCGTGGTGTGCTCGAAGGCGTTGGTGGCGACCTCGTTGACCGCGAGCACGGCGCGTTCGACGCGGGAGTCGGGCAGGCCCGCCGAGCGGGCGAGACCGGCGGTGAAGGAGCGCACGTCCTCCAGCTCGCCGACGGTCTTGAACGTCCGCTGGTACGCGGTGAGTGGGGGAGTGGGAAGAGGCTGGTCGAACATCGCTGCGGTGTCCAAGGGATCGGCGTAGAGGCCGCTGGCCCAGGTGCGGTCTGCCTCGGCCATGACGGGATGGGTGCGGTAGGAGTCCTCGACCGCTCGCGCGCCGAGGGCGGCCGTGTCGTACGGGCACAGGATCGCCGCGTCTCGGCCGGCGAAGGCGGCGTTGATGAGCGCCTCGTGCGCCGCGCAGGCCGGGTACTCGACCTCGCTGCGGCCCGCCCAGATCGGCTCACCGATGATCCACACGCGCTGCCCGGAGTGGCGGCGGGCGAAGTCCAGCAGGACGCGGGGGATGATGCGGCCGGGATTGCGGCCGGCCACCGCCATGTCGGCGAAGACCACCCGGGAGGCGGCCCCGCCCAGACGGGACCGGATGAGGTCGCCGTTGCCGCCCGGCACGGCCACCATGGCCGGCTCGCCGGCGTCGAGCGCCCGCCGCAGGAACGCGGCGCACCCCTCGGCGTAGGCGTCGGGCGTGTCGTAGAGCAGCCCGATGTGCTCGAACGGATCGGCGACGGACCCGGAGGGGCCGGAGGGGGAGGTCGTGACGCTCATACCGGGCTCCCGGTGACGCACCGCGCGTGGGCCTGGCCCGGGTCGATCACCGACAGCATCTCGTGCAGCGTCGGGCGGACGCCCCGCAGGAGGAGCCGGCCCCGCGCGGCGGCGACCGCGCCGGCCAGCAGGCGGGCGATGGCCGTGTCGGCGAACGTCAGGTCCGCCACGTCCACCACCAGCGGGGCGGCCCCGTCGGCGATGCGATGGGCGTCGGCCACGACATGGCGCAGCGTGGCCTCCAGGGCGTCGCTGTTGCTCCGGTCGGCCGCGCCCGTCAGCGCCAGCCCCTCGAAGGTGCGCCGGATCCGCAGCATCGGCGCCCACTCCTCGTGGCTGCCCGCCCCCGCCCGCGCGGTCGCCGGGTGGGCGGCGCCGACCCGGTCCAGCTCGGCGCTGGTGAACAGCCGCCGGTCGTAGCAGCACAGCGCCATCGCGTAGCCGTCGGAGAAGATCTGGTTGACCTGCGCCTCGTACCAGGCCAGCCGCTCGACGCCGGGAGTGGCGCGGACCGTCCAGCCCATGTCGGCCGCCACCCGCAGCGCGCTGTAGCCCTGGCCGCGCGCCTCGCCGATGGCGGTGTGCCAGCCCTCCAGGGCACGCTCGGCGTCGAACGTGCCGCCCGCCAGGTAGGACTCCTCGGCGGTGGTCACCTGAAGCTGCCCGGTGCGCTCGGGCTCGCGCACCTCCAGACCGTACGCCTGCGCCGCCGCGAGGAAGGCGTCGGGCAGGAAGGTGTCGGTGAAGTACAGGACCTGCTCACCCCGCTCGAGACCTCCGCGAAGGTAACGAATCAGGGCCGACAGATGCCGTTCATGGTCGTCGAATGTCCAGCAGACGTGATCCCCCGGGAGGAGATGGTCCACTGTGGTGGGATGTGCCATGTACCGCTTCTCGTCTTCGGGGATGCGGCAGGAGGTCCAGGCGTCGAGGGAGTCGAGGGGAGCCGCGCGTTCCTGCCCGCCCTTCCACAGTAACAACTTCTCCCGCCTCCGCGCCCTTTCGCGGTGACCCCCGTCACAGACGCGGGCGCCGTCCCCGCGGGACGGCGCCCGGAGAACGGGGCGGTCAGGAGGGCACGACCACCTCGGCGTAGCGGGCCTTCATGGTGGCCAGCACCTCGTCCGGATCGGCGGCCCACACGTCGGCGTTGAAGATCTCGACCTCCACGTCGCCGGTGTAGCCGGCCGCCAGCACGGCCCGGGTGATCGGCGCGAAGTCGATCACTCCGTCACCCATCATGCCGCGCCCCAGCAGCACGTCGGCGGGCAGCGGGTGCAGGAAGTCGCACACCTGGTAGGAGGCGATCCGCTCGCCGGCGCGGGCGATCTGCTCGAACAGCCGCGGGTCCCACCACACGTGGAAGGTGTCGACCACCACCCCGACCTGCTCCACCGGATACGGCAGGCTGAGGTCCACCGCCTGCTCCAGGGTGGAGATGACCGCCCGGTCCGCGCAGTAGACCGGGTGCAGCGGCTCCAGCGCCAGCTTCACGCCCCGCTCACCGGCGTACGGCGCGAGCACGGCCAGGCCCTCGGCCACCCGCTCCCGAGCGGCGGCGAGATCCTTCGACACGGCGCCCGACAGCGGCTCGCCCGGGACCACGCCCGGCAGCCCGCCGACCACCATCACCAGGCAGGCCGCGCCCAGCTCGGCGGCCTCGTCGACGGCCCGCCGGTTGTCCTCCAGCGCCGCCGCGAACGCCCGGCGGCCGTCCTCGCCGGGCCCGCCTGCCGTGAGGAAGCCGCCCCGGCACAGCGACGACACCCGCAGGCCCGCCTCGCGCACCAGCTTGGCCGACTCGGCCAGGCCCTGCTGGGCGACCTCCTGCCGCCACAGGCCGATGGCCTCCAGGCCGTGCCGCACGCAGCCGTCGACGGCCTCGGCCACCGTCCAGCGCCTGGTGGTCCACTGGTTGAGGGAGAGGCTCACAGGCCGTTCACCGCCAGCAGCGCCTGCATGCGGCGGACCGCCAGCTCCTGGTCGGCCAGCAGCCCGGCCCGGTCGGCCAGGCGGAACACCTCCGACAGGTGGACCAGCGAGCGGGCCGACTGGGCGCCGTTGACCATGGCGAACGCGTCCTGGTGGCCGTTCAGCCAGGCCAGGAAGACGATGCCGGTCTTGTAGTTGTACGTCGGCGTCTCGAAGATCTTGCGCGACAGCGCCACCGTCGGCGCCAGGATCTCGTCGTAACGGGCGAGCATCCGGTCACGGCCGGCGTCGTCGGAGGCGGCCTCCGCGGCCTCAGCGGCGTCGAGCGCCCGCAGGGCCGCCGCCGCGGCCGGCGCGATCGCGTCGAAGATGCCGAGCAGCGCGTGCGAGCCGCTCCTGATCAGCGACGGGTAGTTGAAGTCGTCGCCGGTGTAGAGCCGGACGCCCTCGGGCAGCGCGGCCCGCAGGCCGATCTCGTGCTCCTCGTCCAGCAGCGACACCTTCACGCCGTCCACCTTCGGCGCGTGGGCGTGGATCAGCTCCAGGAACGCCTCGGTGGCCGCGGCCACGTCGCGCGAGCCCCAGTAGCCGGCCAGCTGCGGGTCGAACATCTCGCCGAGCCAGTGCAGCACCACCGGCCGGTCGGCCAGGCCGAGCAGCTCGCCGTACACCTGGTGGTAGTCCTCCGGGCCGGCCGCCACCCGCGCGAGCTGGCGCGAGGCCATGACGATCACGCCGGCGCCGGCCGCCTGCACGGTCTCGATCTGCTCGGTGTACGCGGCGGTGATCGCCTTCAGGTCGTCCGCGCCGGGGGCGTGGTCCGTGCCCGCGCCGCAGGCCACCAGCTCGGCCGGGTCGCCGAACGCGCGCGCCTCGTCGGCGCTGCGCCGGATGAGCTCTCGCGTCGCGGCCCAGTCGAGGCCCATGTTGCGCTGCGCGGTGTCCATCGCGTCGGCCACGCGCAGCCCGTGCGACCACAGGTGGCGGCGGAAGCGCAGCGTGGCGTCCCAGTCCACGGCCGCGGGGGAGCCGGGCGTGTTGTCGCCGAGCGGGTCGGCCACCACGTGCGCCGCCGCATACACGACGCGGCTGACCGCCGGGCCGTCCGGCCGCGGCCACGTCACCGGCTCGCGCAGCTCGTACGCGCCGCCGGGCAGGTCGATCCTCACAGCTCCGGCACCTCGATCCTGCGGCCCTCGGCCGACGAGCGCAGGCCCAGCTCGGCGAGCTGCACGCCGCGGGCGCCGGCGGCGAAGTCGTACGGGAACGGCGCGTCCTCCAGGACATGCCGGACGAACAGCTCCCACTGGATCTTGAAGCCGTTGTCGAACTCGGCGTTGTCCGGGACCTCCTGCCAGCCGTCGCGGAAGCGCGCGGTGACGGGCAGGTCGGGGTTCCACACGGGCTTGGGCGTGGCGGCGCGGTGCTGGACGCGGCAGTTGCGCAGGCCGGCGACCGCGCTGCCCTCCGTGCCGTCCACCTGGAACTCCACCAGCTCGTCGCGGTTCACGCGCACGGTCCAGGAGGAGTTGATCTGCGCGATGACCCCGCCCTCCAGCTCGAACACGCCGTACGCGGCGTCGTCGGCGGTGGCCTGGTAGGCGTGCCCCTGCTCGTCCACCCGCCGCGGCACGTGCGTCACGGCCTGGGCGTAGACCGAGCGGACCCGGCCGAACAGGTTCTCCATGACGTAGTGCCAGTGCGGGAACATGTCGAGCACGATGCCGCCGCCGTCCTCGGCCCGGTAGTTCCACGACGGGCGCTGGGCCTCCTGCCAGTCGCCCTCGAACACCCAGTAGCCGAACTCCCCGCGCACCGAGAGGATCCGGCCGAAGAACCCGCCGTCGATCAGCCGCTTCAGCTTCAGCAGGCCCGGCAGGAACAGCTTGTCCTGCACGACGCCGTTCTTCACGCCCCGCGCCGTCGCCGCCTCGGCCAGCGCCACGGCCTCCTCGACCGACTCGGCCGTGGGCTTCTCGGCGTAGATGTGCTTGCCCGCCTCGATCGCCTTCAGCACGGCCTTCACCCGGGCGGAGGTGACCTGGGCGTCGAAGTAGACGAGGTTGTCGTCGTCGGCGAGCGCGGCGTCCAGCTCGGTCGTGTAGTCGGGGATGTCGTGGCGGTCGGCGAGCTCGGCCAGCTTGGCGGCGTTGCGGCCGACCAGGACGGGGCGCAGCTTGACCCGGCTGCCGTCGGAGAGCGTGACGCCGCCCTGCTCGTTGATGGCCAGGACGGATCGGACCAGGTGCTGGCGATATCCCATCCGTCCGGTGACGCCGTTCATCACGACGCCGATGGTGCGCACGCTCATGGGGATCCTTTCACGGAAAGCGCTTTCCCGAACGGTAAGGCCGAGCCGCCGGAGGCGTCAAGTGCCGGTCGTGCCTAGAGCTCGCCCTTGGTCTCCAGCCTGGCCAGGGACCTGGCCAGCGGGTGGGCGGTGAGGGCGAGCTGCCAGTCGCGGGCGCCGAGCTCGCGCAGCCGCTCGGCCACGGTCTCGTCGGTGATCTGCTTCGGCGGCTCCCAGGTGAGCCTGCGCACGGCGTCGGGCTGCAGGAGGTTCTCCGTCGGCATGCGGTGCTCGTCGGCCAGCGCCGCGATCACGGCACGGGCCGCGGCCAGCCGCTTGGCGGCGGCCGGGTCGCGGTCGGGCCAGCGGTTGGCGGGCGGCGGGCCGTCGCCGGGCGTGCTCGGCTGCGGCAGCTGCACGTCGGGCAGCGCGCGAGCCCGGCTGACCGCGCTCAGCCACTCGCTCATGTAGCGGCGGGCGCTGCGCCCGGTGAACGGCGCGATCTCGGTCAGCGCCTTCTTCGTGCGGGGCACGTCGAGGGCGGCGGCCACGATCGCCGAGTCGGGCAGGACCCGGCCGGGCGCCAGGTCGTTCTCGCGGGCGATCCGGTCGCGCATCAGCCACAGCTCGCGCACGATCGCCAGCGCGCGCACGTTGCGCACCTTGTGGATGCCGGACGTACGCCGCCACGGATCCGACCGGGGGACGGCGGGCGGCGTGCCGAGCACGGCGGCGAACTCCTCGCGCGCCCACTCCAGCTTGCCCGCCTCCTCCAGCTCGGCGTGCAGCACGTCGCGCAGCTCGACCAGCACCTCCACGTCGAGGGCGGCGTAGCGCAGCCAGTCTTCCGGCAGCGGCCTGGTGGACCAGTCGGCGGCCGAGTGACCCTTCTCCAGCCGCAGCCCGAGCACGGTCTCCACCATCGTGCCCAGCCCCACGCGCTCGTAGCCGAGCAGCCGGCCGGCCAGCTCGGTGTCGAACAGCGCGCGCGGCCGGAACCCGACCTCCAGCAGGCACGGCAGGTCCTGCGAGGCGGCGTGCAGCACGACCTCGGCGTCCGCCACCGCCGCGTCCAGGCCCGACAGGTCGGGACAGGCGATCGGGTCGATCAGCGCGGTGCCCGCGCCGGCCCGGCGCGCCTGCACCAGGTAGGCGCGGTTGCCGTAGCGGTAACCCGAGGCGCGCTCGGCGTCGACGGCGACCGGGCCGCTGCCGCGCGCGAACGCGTCGACCACCCCGGCCAGCGTGACCGCGTCCGCGACGACCGGCGGGATGCCCTCGCGCGGCTCCAGCAGCGGCACGACCGGGCGCTCGCCCGGCTCCGCGCCGTCGGCCACGGTGCCGCCCTGCACGGTTCTTTCTTCTGTCATGAGTTCACCGCTCTCATGACGCGGATGACGTCTCGACTGGTGCCCTCACTTCGTACGGTCACTCTCCGGATCTTCGCGCCTGCGGGGCAGGGACGCCACATCGGGCGGCAGCGGCGGGATCCCCGCGGCCACGCACATGAGGTCGCACCAGGCGGCCACGTGACCGGAGAGGTCTTCCTGGGCGGGGGACCAGGACGCCCGCAGCTCCAGCTCGGTGGTGACCGGATCGTCGGCCTTGTTGCCGAAGCCCTCGGACACCGCTCTTGTCACGGTACCGCCGGCCGCCGAGTAGTCGGCGTGGTGGGCGTCCAGAGCCTCCGTCAGCCAGCTCCAGGCGACCGGGCCGAGCAGCGGGTCGGAGGTGATCTCCGGCTCCATGTCGGCGCGCACGTACGCCACCAGCCGGAACGGGCCGTCCCAGCCGCGCTGGCCGTCGGGGTCGTAGAGCAGGATCAGCCGGCCCACGGCCAGCTCGTCGTCGTCACGGTAGACCGACGCGCCCACGGCGGCGGAGTAGGGGGCCAGCCGCTGCGGCGCGGGCAGGTCCTCCAGCTCGATCTCCGGTCTGACCTCGGCCGGGCGCAGGCTCTCGGCCGCGCGCCTGAACGCCGGGGGAGCCGGCGGCCGGTCACTCGAGGTCATGGTCGCAGCGTAGGCCGCAGCCTCGGGGAAGGGGACCACGGGGGTGCTCATCGTGCCTGCTCAACCCGCTGCCGCAACCCGCTGGCGGGCGGACGCGAACGGCGCGGCACGGCACCCGTCACGAGTCCCGTCATGAGTCGTGCCAGGAGTCCGGGAACGAGTCCCGCAAGGAGCCGCGGTACGGGTCGCGGGAGCGGTCACAGGCCGGGGCACGGCACTGAGCGCGGCGCCTGCGGCGGCGCCTGTCGTCGCACCTGTCATCGCAACGGGGCCTTTCTTCGGATCGTGGCTCCGACGTTGGCACGCCTCACCGACAATTCCCCGCAACGCGCTCGGCGTGTCCCGAAAGTGGATGCTGAATCGGTGCCGCGCGGTCGCTTGGCGAACATTTGGTCCAGTCAAGACCGGCTTTCTGGTCGCCCATGGGGTGTGTTCGACCCGCGTGAGCGCCGAGGGCCGGGTCGGCCGGTAAACCTCCATCCGACTATTCGATCATGATTTGGGGTGTTCAATGCATACTTTTCCGACACCTCGTGCCGATGCGGCGCCGATGAGGGGACCGGCGGGAGGTCATGGCACCCTGGGAGGGTGAATCTCGCCGACTCAGCGTTCCTGCGCGCCTGCCGCCGCCAGCCCGTCCCGCACACCCCCGTCTGGTTCATGCGGCAGGCCGGCCGATCGCTGCCCGAGTACCTCAAGGTGCGCGAGGGCGTGCCCATGCTCCAGGCCTGCGCCACGCCCGACCTCGTCGTCGAGATCACCATGCAGCCGGTCCGCCGCTACGGCGTCGACGCGGCCGTCTTCTTCAGCGACATCGTCGTGCCGCTCAAGGCCATCGGCGTCGATCTCGACATCAAGCCCGGCGTCGGGCCGGTCGTCGCCCAGCCGATCCGCGAGGAGGCCGACCTCGACGTGCTGCGCCCGCTGGAGCCCGACGACGTCCCCTACGTCACCGAGGCGATCCGGGCGCTGACCGGCGAGCTCGGCGGCACGCCGCTCATCGGCTTCGCCGGCGCGCCGTTCACGCTCGGCGCCTACCTCATCGAGGGCGGCCCGTCCCGCAACCACGATCACACCAAGGCCATGATGTACGGCGAGCCGCGCCTGTGGCACGCGCTGATGGACCGCCTGGCCGGCATCGTCCTCGCCCACCTGCGCCTCCAGGTCGAGGCGGGCGCCTCGGCCGTCCAGCTCTTCGACTCCTGGGTGGGCGCGGTCGCCCCCGCCGACTACCGCGAGTACGTGCTGCCCCACACGCGCCGCATCTTCGAGGGCCTGGCCGACCTCGGCGTGCCGCGCATCCACTTCGGCGTCGGCACCGGCGAGCTGCTGGGGCTGCTCGGCGAGGCGGGCGCCGACGTGGTGGGCGTGGACTGGCGGGTGCCGCTCGACGAGGCCGCCCGCCGGGTGGGTCCCGGCAAGGCGCTGCAGGGCAACCTCGACCCGGCCATCCTGCTGGCCCCGTGGGAGGCGGTCGAACGCAAGGCCCGCGAGGTGCTGCGGGAGGGACAGCAGGCGGAGGGCCACGTGTTCAACCTCGGGCACGGCGTGCTGCCCTCCACCGACCCCGACCAGCTCAAGCGCCTCACCGACCTGGTCCACGAGGCCTGACCCGGCCGGCTCGCCGGTCATGACTGCGCGGGCGCCGGGGGCTGGGGCGGTTCGCCGGCCGGGGCCGGTGGCACGGTCCTGGCCGGCGGGGCGGGCCGCCGGCGCGCGTTCCGGCGCGTCAGCCACACGATCAGCGCGGCCACCGGCGCCAGGATGAGCATCCAGGGCAGCAACACGCCCAGCACGGTCAGCGCCACCTTCACGAACGCCACCAGCCCCGACCACCCCTTGGCCAGCCCGGCGAGGAACCCGGCGGGCTCCTCCGACGGCGGCGTCACGACCGTGACCGGCCCCACCACGGTCAGCGTGAGCGTGGCCATGCTCACCTGTCCCGCCAGCTCCTTCTGCTGGGCCTGCAACGACTCCAGGTCCGCCTCGCGGGTGGAGATCTCCCGCTCCACCTCCAGCACGTTGCCGATGGTGTCGGCCTTCTTCAGCAGCGTGCGCAGCGAGTCGAGCGCCTGCTGGGCCGACTTGATCCGGCTGTTGACGTCGGCCACCTGCGCGGTGACGTCCTCGGTGCCCTGGTTGAGCGAGATCTGCTCGCCCAGGTCCCTGCCCATGCTCGCGAGCACGTCGGCGTACCGGGCCGGCGGGATCTTGAACTCCAGCTCGGCCGAGCCCTCGCCCCCGTCGGAGGAGCTGGACTGCTCCTTCGACAGATACCCGCCCGCGCCGCTCACGATCTGCTTGGCCTTCTGGGCCGCCGCCGTGACCTCCTTGGCCCGTACCGTCATCCTGCCGACGTAGATGACCTGCCGGTCCTGGGCGGTGACCGTGACGTCGGAGGCGATGTTCTTCCCGGCGGTCCTGCCCGCGGCGTCCTGGGCCGAGGGCTGACGCCGTGCCTTGTCGACCGCGGAGTCCTGAGGCGCCAGGGCGGGCGCTCCCGCCTGTGCCGACTCGCCGCGGGAGGTGGATTGCACCTCCGCCCCGCCGCCACATCCCGTCAGGCCTCCTAAGAGCAGGGCCGCGCAGGCGGCCGACAGCGCCGTGCCGTACTGGAATCTCCTCATGCTCTTACGACGGACCAGGAACTGGAGGGGTTTGATCGGATCCGTCACGGTACGGTCACGTGCGGATGTCGGCGGCCGGAGCGCACGCGACCCGGAACGCCGTGCCGGCCCCGCGCGGGACCGCGCCCCGGGCGGCCGGGCGGGCCGCGGAGACGGTAGCGTCTGGAGGCGTGGAAGGGAAACGGGCGCACGTGGTCGTCGTCGGGGGCGGGATCTCTGGTCTGGCCGCGGCGTGGCACCTCCGCCAGGCGGGCGGCGATCGGATCAGGGTGACGGTCCTCGAAGGCGGCCCGCGCATCGGCGGCAAGCTGCACGCCTCGGAGGTCGCCGGGGCCAGCGTCGACGCGGGAGCCGAGGCCGTGCTGGCCAGGCGGCCCGAGGGCACGGAGCTGGCCAAGGCGGTCGGTCTCGGCGACGACCTGGTCAGTCCCAGCTCCGCGCGGTCGGCCATCCTCAGCAGGGGCTCGCTGCGCCCCATGCCCAAGGGGCAGGTCATGGGCGTGCCCGCCGACCTCACCGAGCTGGCCAAGTCCGGCATCGTCTCGCCCGGCGGGCTGCTGCGGGTGCCGATGGACCAGATCCTGCCGCCCACCCTCGTCCGCACCGACGTGTCCGTCGCCGCCTACATCCGCGCCCGCATGGGCGGCGAGGTGCTCGAACGGCTCGTCGAGCCGCTGCTCGGCGGCGTCTACGCGGGCCGCTCCGACCGGCTGTCGCTGGAGGCCACGATGCCCCGGGTGGCCGCCGCCGCCCGCTCCGAGCGTTCGCTGCTGAGCGCCGCCCGGCAGATCCTGCACGAGGCGCCCAGCGCCGGCGGACCGGTGTTCGCCACGCTGCGCGGCGGCCTCGGCAGCCTGCCCGAGGCGGTCGCCAAGGCGTCGGAGGCCGAGATCCGCACCGGGGTGACCGTGCGCGAGCTGCACCGCACCGCCGAGGGGTGGCGGCTGGTGACCGGCCCCGTGCCCAGGCCCGAGGTGATCGAGGCCGACGCCGTGATCGTCGCCACGCCCGCTCCCTCCGCCGCCCGGCTGCTCAAGGGCGAGGCGCCCAAGGCGTCGGCCGAGCTGGCGCGCATCGAGTACGCCAGCATGGCCATCGTCACGCTCGCCTACGCCACCGACGCGTTCCCCGAGCCGCCCGGCGAGAGCGGCTACCTCGTGCCGCCCGTCGAGCGCAGGCCGGTCAAGGCCGTCACGTTCAGCTCCGTCAAGTGGCCCCACCTGGCCGGCGACGGCCTCGTGCGGCTGCGCTGCTCCATCGGCCGGGTCGGCGAGGAGCACCTGCTCCAGCGCGACGACACCGAGCTGGTGGCCCTCGCGATGGCGGAGATGGCCGGCTCCATGGGCGTGCGCGGGCTGCCGATCGACACCCGCGTCACCCGCTGGGGCGGCTCCCTGCCGCAGTACAACGTGGGCCACCTCGACCGCGTGGCCCGGGTGCGCGCCGCCGTCGCCGTGCTGCCGGGGCTCGCCGTGTGCGGGGCCGCCTACGACGGGCTGGGCGTCCCCGCCTGTGTCGCCACGGCACGCACGGCCGCCGCCCGGATTCTGGACCACCTGTCGCTGCGGGGAGAATAGGGGCATGACAGAGGGCGCACCGCGGCTCAAGGCCCGCGATCTCAACCAGGTGATCCGCTACACGATGTGGTCCGTCTTCCGGGCGACCGGACCGCTGCCCGCCGACCGCGAGAGTCTCGGCGCGGAGGTCGGCGAGCTGCTGGAGCAGGCGGCGCTCAAGGACGTGGTCACCCGCGGCCTGTACGACGTGGCCGGGTTCCGCGCCGACGCCGACTACATGTTCTGGTGGCACGCGCCCACCTCAGACGACCTGCAGGACGTCTACTCCCGCTTCCGCCGTACGGCCCTGGGCCGCCACAGCGAGCCCGTCTGGTCGGCCATGGCGCTGCACCGGCCGGCCGAGTTCAACAAGTCGCACATCCCGGCGTTCCTCGCCGAGGAGGAGCCGCGGGCGTACGTGAGCGTCTACCCGTTCGTGCGCTCCCTGGAGTGGTACCTCCTGGAGGACTCCGAGCGGCGCGCCATGCTGGCCGAGCACGGGCGCATGGCCCGCGAGTACCCCGACGTCCGGGCCAACACGGTCGCCTGCTTCTCGCTCAACGACTACGAGTGGATGCTCGCCTTCGAGGCCGACGAGCTGCACCGGATCGTCGACCTCATGCGTGAGCTGCGCGGCGCCCAGGCCCGCCGGCACACCCGTCTGGAGATCCCCTTCTACACCGGCGCCCGCAAGCCGGTGACCGAGCTGGTCGCCGCCCTGCCGTAGAACGGTCAACGGGAAGTCCGCGATCCCTCCGCATTGATCTACCTGCTTTGTCACACTCGATGTTGACGGCGGGTTGTCACGTTCCAGGGGGGGACCATCGTGACCGCGGACTCGGGCAGGCACGGAAGGCATCCGTACGGTGACGGTCCGTGGGAGGACTTCCCGTACGGGCTCATGCCGGAGGATTTCCCGTACGGGGACGACGAGGCGGTGGCCCGCGCCTGGGAGCACCTCACCCTGGGCTGGGAGGGGTTGGCCGCCGGTACGGCCGCGCCTTACGGCGGCCCGGACGACGGCCCGGACGGCGTCGCGCACGGTGCCCCGGACGGTGGCGCGCCCGACGTCCCGCGCGGTGGTGCGCAGGAGGGGCCGCACGGAGCCGTGCCGGGGCCGGACGGTGCGGCGGGGCGGCACGGGCGGCCGGCCACGGGACGCGTCGGCGGGCGCGTCGCGGGCCGGCTCTCCCGGCGTGCCGCGGGCCGGGCCTCCCGGCGGATCGCCGACCGCATCTGCAGGAGGCTCGCCGAGCTGGGGCCCCGAGGACGCGGGATGCACGCCGGCGACGATTGGACCTCCGGCCGTGACGGGTACGCGGCCGACCGGGGAGGGCGGCCGGAGCGGCGGCACGCGCGGGTGCCCGAGTCGTGGATGCGGCGGAGCGCGGCGCACAAGGCGTGGCTCGTGTGGGTGTCGGCCGGCTCGGTGGTGCTGGCGGGCGGAGTGGCGCTGCTCGGTGGCGGTCCCGTCGGCGGGATGTTCTCCGCGGCCGGAACGGCCGGACGAGGGGGATCGGGCGGATCAGCGGGATCGGGCGAGTCCGGGAGATCGGCTGGTACGTCCGCAGAGGCCGGAGAGGCCCGGGAGGCCGGCGGGAGCTACCGGGGCGTCGGGGAGACCGGCGTGACCCGTACCGAGGTACGCGCCGAGGGCGTCACTCCCGGCGCCGTACGACCGCCGGCCCACCCGCCGGCCGATCCGGCTCACGCGCCGACCGACCCGGCCCATCCGCCGACCGTTCCGGCGTCCCGCTCGACGACGGCCAACGCGGCGGCCGACTCCATACCCCGGTCCACGACCGATCCGGCGACTGACTCCACGCCCCGGTCCACGACCAACCCCGCGCCCCAGCCCACGCCCCAGCCCACGCCCCAGCCCACGCACCGGTCCGCACCCCGGCCTAGCGGTGGCTCGGGGGCGCCGGTCGGGCGCCCGGGTGACAGCGGGACCCGTACCGGGACCGGGGCGAGGGGCGCCACCGGAGCCGCCGGGGCGACCGCAGCGGCAGGAACGTCCCGGGACGACGAGCTCACCGCGGTCGAGTACTTCCGCGCCCGCTGGGGCTCAGGTGACGGCGCCATGCGCCATGTCAGGGATGTCCGCACCATCGGTGGATATCTGCGTATCTACACGGATCTGCCGGAGTCGGCGGCCAACTCCGCCGACGCCCTGACCCTCTGCCGGCGCGGCCTGGAGTACCTCCGCCGGGACGGCGCCGCGCACCCCGTGGTGTTCGTCCAGGCGAGGTTCGGCGAGAACGGGAACCCCGTGCTCGCCAACATCCTCGGCCCCGCCGACACGAGCTGCCGCGTCACGCACCCGGACCCCGGATGACCAGGGCCCGGGGCTTGGCCCGGCCCGGGACATGCCGAGCGCGCGGGACTAGCGGACGCGGACGCGGGTCTTCCGGCACAGCCGGCAGCGCTGCGTGATGACCCGGCCGATCGCCTCGACCGTCACCCACCGGTGACGGAGATGCACAAGGCTCACCCGCCGCTCCTACCCGTGGCGGCCGGCCGGTACGCGCTGTCGCCGCCCGTTCACTCCTTGGGGAGGAGCCGCAGCGAGACGGAGTTGATGCAGTAGCGGTCGTCGGTCGGCGTGGGATAGCCCTCGCCGTGGAAGACGTGGCCGAGATGGGAGTCGCAGCGGGCGCAGCGCACCTCGGTGCGGACCATGCCGAGGGTGCGGTCCTCGATCAGCCGCACCGCGTCCGACTCCGACGGCTCGAAGAAGCTCGGCCACCCGCAGTGCGGCTCGAACTTCGTGTCGGACCGGAACAGCTCGGCGCCGCACGCGCGGCAGGAGTACACGCCCTCGGTCTTGGTGTCGACGTACTCCCCGGTGAACGGCCGCTCGGTGCCGGCCTCGCGGAGCACGTGGAACTCCTCCGGGGAGAGCTCGACCCGCCACTCGGCATCGCTCTTGACCACCTTGTCCATGTATCCAGCGTACGAGATGTGGCAAAAAGAGATCTCCGTCGGGGGAAGCATCCCTTCTGGGGGAAATTCGCGTCTTTGTAGGCAAGGAGGCGTCATCGCCTCCTGCTCAGGGTGGGATCACTCGCCGGATCGCCCGAGCGGCACAGCCCACGCCCGTGCTGGCGCCGCGCGGGGGCGGTCCGCGGGTCGTCCGGGTGGCGCGCCAGCGCCCGTGCGAGCCGCGCAGGCGGGTGGTCTTCAGGTCCGTCCCGTCGAGCCCTCGGTACCGCCACCGAGGCGCGCTCCGGGACGGACCCGCCCACCCGGGGCCCGCCCTGGGTTCCCGGGATTGTCGGTCGTCCGGGGTAGGTTCGAGGGCATGGCATCGCCGTTCATAGAGCTCGAGGTGGGGGAGCGGACCGTCAAGGTCACGAACCCCGACAAGGTGTACTTTCCGGAGATCGGCGTCACCAAGCGTGAGCTGGTCGAGTACTACGTGAGCGTCGGCGACGGCGTGCTGCGGGCGCTGCGGGACCGCCCGACCAACCTCAAGCGCCACCCCGACGGCATCCACACCGAGGCGATCTACCAGAAGCGCATGCCGCCCAAGCACCCCGACTGGCTGGAGACCGTGACGGTCACCTTCCCCAGCGGGCGCAAGGCCGACTCGCTGCGGGTCACCGAGGTCGCCGCCGTCGCGTACTGCGCGAACCTCGGCACGGTCGACTTCCACCCGTGGCAGGTGCGCGCGGCCGACGTGGAGCACCCCGACGAGCTGCGCATCGACCTCGACCCGCAGCCGAGGCTCGGGTTCGACGCGGCGCGCCGGGCTGCGTTCCTGACCCGTGAGGTGCTCGCCGACCTCGGCATGACGGGGTTCGTGAAGACCTCGGGCAACCGCGGCGCGCACGTCGCGGTCCGCATCGAGCCGCGCTGGGACTTCGTCGAGGTCCGGCACGCGGGCATCGCCCTCGCGCGGGCCGTGGAGGAGCGCGCCCCCGATCTGGTGACCACCGCGTGGTGGAAGGAGGAGCGGGGCGAGCGGGTGTTCGTGGACTTCAACCAGAACGCCCGGGACCGCACGGTGGTCAGCGCCTACTCGGTGCGGGCCAAGCCCACCGGGCCCGTCTCGGCGCCGCTCACCTGGGAGGAGCTGGAGGACGCCGACCCGGCCGACTTCGACATCCGCACGATGCCGGCCCGCTTCGCCAAGGTGGGCGACGTGCACGCGGCCATCGACGACCGGGCGTACTCCATCGAGCCTCTTCTGGAGCGGTACGCGGCGGACGGCCGGGGCGACATGCCCTATCCGCCGAACTATCCGAAGATGCCCGGCGAGCCGCGGCGCGTGCAGCCCAGCAAGGCCCGTCCGGACGGCGACGCCTGAGGAGCTCCACGCTCGCCGTCCCGCACGGCGGCGCCTGAGGAGCTGCGCGCTCGCCGTCCCGCACGGCCGGCCCCCTCCGATCACCGGGGCGTTCGGCATCCACCGGCCGTGCGGCCTTTCCGTCGTGCCCCGAGTGCGGGCACGTGCCTGGAACGTAACCCGGAGTCCGAGGTTACGGAGGTTCGCCTGGGTTGAAAGAACTTTTACCGAGGAGGGTAATCCTTGTCCGCTTGGGGGAGGATTCTTCCACCCGGTGGTTCAGGAGTCCCCGAACTCCAGCCGCAGCGCCCGGGTGAAGTCCGCGACCGCCTCCTCGTGGCGGTCCAGGTCCTGGAGGACCTCGCCGCGCACCCGGTACGCCCAGACGTACTCCGGGTCCAGCTCGATGGCCCGGTCGAGGTCGCGCACGGCCGCCTCGTCGTCGCCCAGCTCGCTCAGCACCGCGCCCCGGCTGCCCAGCGCCCGGTCGTTGTCCGGGTCCAGCTCGATCGCGCGGTTCAGGTCGGCCAGGGCCTCGTCGTAGCGGTCGATCATGCGGTACGCCTCGCCGCGCCTGCTGAGCGCCCGCACGTAGCCGGGGTCCACCCCGAGGGCCCGGGTGTAGTCGTCGATGGCCTCGGCGTACAGGTTGACCCGCTGGTACAGCTCCGCCCTCGCCAGCCACGGGTACGCCTGGCCCTCGTTGAGCGCGATGATGCCGGCGTGCACGTCCAGCGCCTCGTCCAGCCGGCCCAGGTCGGCCAGGGCGTCCGCCTTGCCCTCCAGGACCCAGAACGACTCGGGCGTCAGCGTGAGCGCGTGGTCGAAGTCGGTCAGCGCCTCCTCCAGCCGGCCCAGCGCCGCGTACACCTGGCCGCGCGAGCCCAGGGCGTACGCGCTGTCGGGCTCCAGGCGCAGCGACTGGTCGAAGTCCGACAGCGCCGCGTCGTACCGCTCGATCAGCCGGTGGCTCTCACCCCGCAGCCGCCACGCGCGGGCGCTGTCCGGCGCCAGGGCGATCGCCTCGGTCAGGTCCGCGATGGCCGCGTCGTAGCGTGACAGCGCCACGTACGACTCGGCCCGGCTGCGGAGCACGGACGCCCGCGACTGCGCGGCCTCCTCGGACAGCGCCGGCAGGGCGGACGCGCCGGCGGGTTCGTCGCCGATCTCCTCGCTGATGATCCCCTCGCTCATGGCCGGGAATCTATCCGACTAGATCTGAATGACGGCAGCCTTTTCCCGGGTGTACTCCAGGACGCCGTCGTGCCCGTAGCCGCTGTCCTTCACGCCGCCGAACGGGAGCCCCGGCGGCATCTGCCGGAAGGTGTTCACCCATACGGTCCCGGTCCGCAGGTCCCGCACGAACCGGTGCGCCCGTCCCAGGTCACGCGTCCAGACGCCGGCCGCCAGCCCGTACGGGGAGTCGTTGGCGATCCGCAGCGCCTCCTCGTCCGTCTCGAACGGGATCGCCACCGCGACCGGCCCGAAGATCTCCTCCTGGCAGACGCGCAGCCCGTTGTCGCTCGTCGTGTACAGCGTGGGCGACACCCAGTAGCCGCCGGGCAGGCGCGGCACCACCTCGGCGCCCCGCCGGCCGCCGAAGACCAGCTCGGCGCCCTCCTTCTCGGCCAGGTCCAGGTACGACGTGACCCGCTCGTACTGCCCGCGCGACACGATCGGCCCCATCGTGGTGTCCAGGTCGAGCGGGTCGTCGAGCACCAGCCCGGCGGCGATGCGCTCCATCCGCTCCAGCATCTCGTCCCAGACCGACCGGTGGATCAGCATCCGGGAGCCGGCCACGCAGACCTGTCCCGCGTTGCCCGTGTAGACGGAGTTCACCGTGAGGCCCAGGGCGGCGGCGTCGAGGTCGGCGTCGGGGAAGACGATGTTCGGCGACTTGCCGCCCAGCTCGAACGTCATCGGCTTGAGCGTGTCCGCCGAGGCCCTGGTGATGACGCGGGCCGTCTCCGTCGAGCCGGTCAGGCTGATCTTGTGCACGCCGCGGTGCCGTACAAGGGCGTCGCCGGCCTCCTCGCCCACGCCGCTGACGATGTTGAGAACGCCGGGCGGGAGCACCTCGGCCAGCAGCTCGCCCAGCCGCAGCACCGACACGCTCGCCTGCTCGGCGGGCTTGACGATCACCGTGTTGCCCGCCGCCAGGGCGTAGGCGGCCTTGGCGGAGAAGGTCGAGATGGGGGAGTTCCACGGGATGACGCACAGGGCCACGCCGTACGGCTCCCGCCGGGTCATCCCGAGCGCGTCGGGGCCCAGGATGACGGTGTCGCCCCTGACGGCGTCCAGGCACTGGCCGGCGGCGAGCTGCCACAGGTGCGCCATGCCGGGCAGGTCCTTGGTGAGGGTGTCGCGCAGGATCCGGCCGTTGTCGCGGGTCTCCAGCCGGGCCAGCTCGTCGGCGTGCTCGGTGAAGACGGCGCCTACCTGGCGCAGGACGTGCGCGCGGGCCAGGGCGGGCAGGGCCGACCAGCGGGGGAACGCCTTCCCCGCCGCCTCGACCGCCGCCTCGGCGTCCTGCGGGCCACTCGCGGGGACGCGGGCCCACACCTCCCCGGTGGCGGGGTTGACGGAGTCCATGGTCCGGCCGCCGGCCGCCGGGACCAGCCGGCCGCCGATCAGGTTGCGATAGTCGGTCACGCCACCAAGCATATGCTTGCTTGACAAGCGAGATCCAGCGAGTCCAGCGAGTCCAGCGAGTCCAGCGAGAGCCGGCCGGGCGCCGGTGGGTGCCCGGCGTCCCGGGAGCGGGCCCGGCTCCCCCTAGGATCAAGCGCATGGAGCTGGCCCCGGGTGTCCACATCGCCGTCACCGACCGTCACGGGGGTGTCAGCGCGCCGCCGTACGGGTCCCGCAACCTCGGCGGACTGGTGGGCGACGACCCCGCGGCCGTCCGCGCCAACCGCGACGGGGTCGCCGCCGAGCTGGGCGTGCGGGCCGTGGTGTTCATGCGCCAGGTTCACGGCGCCGACGTCGCGTACGTGAGCGAGCCGTTCGGCGACGACCCGCCCCCGCTGGACGGCGTCTTCACCACCGAGCCGCGCCTCGCCCTGGCCGCACTCGGCGCCGACTGCCCGGCGGTGCTCGTGGGCGACCCCGTGGCGCGGATGGTGGGCGCCGCCCACTCCGGCCGTCCCGGCACCGAGCTGGGCGTGGCCGCGGCGCTGGTCGAGGCCATGGCCGCCAAGGGCGCGTCGCCGGAGCGGATGGCGGCGCTCGTCGGGCCGGGCGCGTGCGGCCGGTGCTACGAGGTGCCCGCCGAGCTGCGCGAGCGCGTCGCCGCCCGGGTGCCGGAGACCTGGTCCACGACCTCCTGGGACACTCCCGCCCTCGACCTGCGCGCCGGCATCGAGGCCCAGCTCCGCGCGGCGGGCGTAGCGGACGTGCGCCACGACGCGCGCTGCACGATCGAGTCCGAGGAGCTCTACTCGCACCGCAGGGAGCAGCCCGGCGGGCGCTTCGCCGGCCTCGTCTGGCTGGCCTAGCCGTCATCGTCCGGCAGCGGTCGCGCGCGCAAACCGGCCCCCGGCCCGTCCGGGCTTCGCGCGCGCAGGCCGGCCCCGGCCCGCCCGGGCTTCGCGCGCGCAGGCCCAGGCCGGTCCGGGCAGCGGCCGGACGAGGGTGTCCGGGCTCACGGTAGGGTCGGAAGTCCAACCGACCAGAGGGAGGAACCGTCATGGCCACCACCCGCACCGCCACCACGCAGTGGAAGGGCGCCCTGCTCGACGGCTCGGGCACCGTGTCGCTCGACACGTCCGGCGTCGGCACGTTCGAGGTCTCCTGGGCGTCACGCGCCGAGGCGGCCAACGGCAAGACCTCGCCCGAGGAGCTCATCGCCGCGGCCCACTCCTCGTGCTTCTCGATGGCGCTCTCCCACGGCCTGGCCGGCGCCGGCACGCCGCCCGAGTCGCTGCGCACCAGCGCCGACGTGACCTTCCAGCCGGGCGAGGGCATCACCGGCATCGTCCTCACCGTGCAGGGCCAGGTGCCGGGCATCACGGCCGAGCAGTTCCAGGAGGCGGCCGAGACCGCCAAGGCCAACTGCCCGGTGAGCAAGGCGCTGGCCGGCACGACGATCACGCTGAACGCTCAGCTCCTCTAGCGAGATCGTGATCGCGATCGCTCTGGTGTGATCGCGATCGCGTGGGACACTTTGAGTCACATGCGAGATGTCTGGCCGGGCGAGCCGTATCCACTCGGCGCCACCTGGGATGGCGTGGGCACCGGATTCTCGGTGTTCTCCGAGGTGGCCGAGCGGGTCGAGCTCAGCCTCTTCCACGATGACGGTTCCGAGGAACGCGTCGACCTGCCGGAGGTCGACGGGTTCGTCTGGCATGCCTACTTTCCCGGCATCGTGCCGGGACAGCGCTACGGCTACCGCGTCCACGGGCCCTACGAGCCCTCCCGCGGCCACCGGTGCAACCCCGCCAAGCTGCTGCTCGACCCCTACGCCAAGGCCATCGACGGCGACCTGACGTGGAACGAGTCGTTGTTCTCGTACGAGTTCACCGACCCGGCACGGCTCAACCTGGCCGACAGCGCGCCGTACATGCCGAAGAACGTGGTGGTCAACCCGTTCTTCGACTGGGGCAACGACCGGTCGCCGCACACCCCGTACCACCAGACGGTGATCTACGAGGCGCACGTGCGCGGCCTGACCATGCGGCACCCGGCGGTTCCCGAGGCGCTGCGCGGCACCTACGCGGGCGTGGGACACCCCGCGATCATCGACCACCTGCTGTCGCTCGGGGTGACGGCGGTCGAGCTGATGCCGGTCCACCACTTCATGCCCGAGCACTTCCTCGTGGCCCGGGGGCTGACCAACTACTGGGGCTACAACACGATGGCCTATCTCGCCCCCCACGGCGGCTACTCCAGCGCCGGCACGCGCGGCGAGCAGGTGCTGGAGTTCAAGGCCATGGTGCGGGCGCTGCACGAGGCGGGCATCGAGGTGATCCTCGACGTGGTCTACAACCACACCGCCGAGGGCGACCACATGGGGCCGACGCTCGGCTTCCGCGGCATCGACAACTCCGCCTACTACCGGCTGCACGACGGCGACCGCCGCTACTACCTCGACTACACCGGCTGCGGCAACTCCCTCAACGTCCGCTCGCCGCACGCGCTCCAGCTGATCATGGACTCCCTGCGCTACTGGGTGCTGGAGATGCACGTCGACGGCTTCCGGTTCGACCTGGCCTCGGCGCTGGCCCGGGAGCTGCACGACGTCGACCGGCTGAGCGCCTTCTTCGACCTCATCCAGCAGGACCCGGTGATCTCGCAGGTCAAGCTCATCGCCGAGCCGTGGGACGTCGGGCCCGGCGGCTACCAGGTCGGCAACTTCCCGCCCCTGTGGACCGAGTGGAACGGCAAGTACCGCGACATCGTGCGCGACTTCTGGCGGGGAACGCACTCGGCGCTGCCCGAGTTCGCCTCGCGGCTGACCGGCTCGGCCGACCTGTACGCCACCTCCGGGCGCCGGCCCGTGGCCTCCATCAACTTCGTCACCTGCCACGACGGGTTCACGCTCGCCGACCTCGTCTCGTACGACCGCAAGCACAACCTCGCCAACGGCGAGGACAACCGGGACGGCACCGACGACAACCGCTCCTGGAACTGCGGCGCCGAGGGCCCGGTCGAGGACCCGGAGATCGTCCGGCTCCGCCACCGCCAGCGGCGCAACTTCCTGACCACGCTGTTCCTGTCGCAGGGCGTGCCGATGCTGTCCCACGGCGACGAGCTGGGCCGCACCCAGCGCGGCAACAACAACGCCTACTGCCAGGACAACGAGATCGCCTGGATCGACTGGTCGCTCCTGCACACCGAGGACGACCTGCTGGAGTTCGTCCGGACGCTGTCGCGGCTGCGGCGTGAGCACCCGGTCTTCCAGCGGCGCCGTTTCTTCCACGGCCGCAACCCCGAGAACGGCCGGCGCGACCTGGTGTGGCTCACCCCTGGCGGAGCGGAGATGACCGCCGGCGACTGGCACACCGGCTACGCCAAGTCGCTGGGGGTCTACCTCAACGGCGAGGCCATCACCGAGCCGGGGACGCGCGGCGAGCGCATCGTGGACGACTCGTTCCTGCTGCTCATCAACGCCCACCACGAGGACATGACGTTCACGCTGCCGGGCGAGGAGTTCGGCCCGGTCTGGCTGCCGGTGCTCGACACCAGCCACGACACCCGCCAGGACGAGCCGTTCCCGGACGAGCGGTGGCAGCCGGGCGCGCTGGTGGCCGTCACCTCCCGCTCCATCCAGGTGCTGCGCCAGCCGCGCGCGTCCTGACGCCCGCGGGTCATCGGCCGGTGAGAGCCGCGGCGGCGAGCGCGAGCGCGAACGTGACCACGCCGCCGAGGCCGTGCAGCGCCACGGCCAGCACGGGGAAGCGGCGCTCGGCGCCCCGGGCGTGCCGCCCCCCGCCGAGCCAGCGGGTGAACATGGTGAAGCCCAGCAGCGCCGCCACCGCCAGCACCCCGAACGCCGTCCACGCCAGCGCCCTGACGCCCGTCACCAGGTGGGCCACCCAGCAGGCCAGCGCCGCCGTGGCGAGCACGGGATGGGAGAAGATCAACGTCACCGGGAAGCGGGTCACCTTGGTGGCCTGCTGCCTGAGGCCGCCGCCCGAGAGCCACAGGTAGAGCAGATAGATGCCCACGATCGCGGTGCACGTCCACGTCACGGCTGTGGCCAGCCCCACCCGGGCCTCCTTCGGTCACCGATCCCTGACGACACGTTAAGCGCATCACTCCATGTATGCCATTGGTTACCGCAAAGTGCTGTGTCTCCGGGCAAAGGCCGCCGTCACGACGGGTTGTCGGAGGCGTGTGCCAAGGTAGAGGAGTGCGTCGCATCTACCCGGATATACAGGACGAACCACCCATCGAGCAGGCGTACGCCTATCCGGCCGGCCAGCCGTGGCTGCGCGTCAACATGGTCGCCAGCGCGGACGGCGCCGCCTGGGTGAACGGCCTGTCGGGCGGGCTGTCGAGCAAGGCCGACCGGCGGATCTTCGGCGTGCTGCGGGGGCTCGCCGATGTGGTCGTCGCCGGCGCCGCCACCGTGCGCGCCGAGGGCTACGGCCCCGCCCGGCCGCGCGAGTCGTGGCGGGCGCTGCGCGAGGGGCGGCCCGAGACGCCGCCCGTCGCGGTGGTCAGCCGCAGCCTCGACCTCGACTTCGACGGCCCGCTGTTCGCCGAGGCGATCGTCCCCACGATCGTCGTCACCTGCGCCTCCGCGCCGGCCGACCGCCTGGCCGCCGCCAAGGCCGTCGCCGACGTGGTGGTCGCCGGGGACGAGGTGGTCGACCTGGCGGCGGCGGTGCGGGGGCTGCACGAGCGGGGGCTGACCCGGGTGCTGTGCGAGGGCGGGCCGCGGCTCAACGCCCAGCTCGCCGCGGCCGGGCTGCTCGACGAGCTGTGCCTGACGATCAGCCCGCTACTGCTCGGCGGGGGCGCGGCGCGCATCCTGAACGGCGAGGCGGCGCTCGTCGGCCTCGGCCTCAGCCAGGTGCTGGAGGAGGACGGCGTCCTCTTCTGCCGGTACACGAGGGAGCCGAACCATGTCTGACCCCATCGACCCGACATCCGCCGAGCCTGTACGGGCTCCGGGGCCCGAGGTCGAGGCCGAGCCGGAGCCGGTGCCCAACCTGCCGGTCCGCCCGCCCGTGGCGCCCATGCTGGCCAAGCCCGTCAAGGCCATGCCCAAGCAGGACGGCACCCTGCTCTACGAGCCCAAGTGGGACGGCTTCCGCTGCATCGTCTTCCGCGACGGCGACGAGGTCTACCTCGGCAGCCGCAACGAGCGGCCGTTCACCCGCTACTTCCCCGAGCTGGTCGAGGCCGTCAAGGCCGAGTTGCCCGAGCGGGTCGTGGTCGACGGGGAGATCGTGCTGCCGCGCGGCTCCCAGCTCGACTTCGACGCCCTCCAGCAGCGCATCCACCCGGCCGCCTCGCGGGTCAAGATGCTGTCGGAGGAGACGCCGGCCGCGTTCGTCGCCTTCGACCTGCTGGCGCTCGGCGACGAGTCGTACCTGGACCTGCCCTTCTCCGAGCGCCGCGCCCGCCTGGAGGGCATCTTCGGCAAGGCCGGCCACTCGGTGCGGCTCACGCCCGTCACGCGCGACGACGGGCAGGCGGGGGAGTGGTTCGAGATGTTCGAGGGCGCGGGGCTCGACGGCATCATCGTCAAGCCCGGCGACCAGCCTTACGTCCCGGACAAGCGCACCATGTTCAAGGTCAAGCACGAGCGCACCGCCGACGTGGTGGTGGCCGGCTACCGCGAGCACAAGACCGGCCCGATCGTCGGCTCGCTGCTGCTCGGCCTCTACGGGCCCGACGGGCGGCTGCACCACGTGGGCGTGGCGGCCTCGTTCCCGATGGCGCGCCGGGCCGAGCTGGTGGAGGAGCTCAAGCCGTACGTCGCCGACCTCGGCGAGCACCCCTGGGGCCACTGGGCCGAGCAGGCGGTGGCCGGTGCCGGCCGGCCGGCCGCCGGACCGGCGACGGGCGGCCAGCGGGTGCCCGGCGCGATCTCACGGTGGAGCGCGAAGAAGGACCTGTCGTTCATCCCGCTCCGGCCGGAGCTGGTCATCGAGGTGGCCTACGACCAGATGGAGGGCGACCGGTTCCGGCACACCGCCCACTGGCGCCGCCTGCGGCCCGACCGCACCCCGGAGTCCTGCACGTACGAGCAGCTGGAGCGGCCGGTCTCGTACAACCTGGACGACATCCTGGCCCGCTGAGCAACCCATCCGTGCTCGTGCTGTGCCTTGCCGCGGCGGTCCGGACACGCTATATCTCGACACATGAGCACCGGTGATGAGCTGCGAGCCGCCGTGTCCGCCCGCCGCGACCTCGGCCCCGACTACGAGGACGCGCTCGTCGAGTCGTTCCTCGACAAGATGGGCCAGGAGGTCGACCGGCGGGTGGACGAGCGCCTCGCCGCCGTCCCGAAGGCCAAGGACCTGGCCAAGCGGTCCAGGGCGGCCGACGGGCAGCGGCTCGCGCTGGCGATCGTCTCGCTGGCCCTGGGCACGGTGGCGACGATCGCGCTGAGCGTCGGGAACGTCTCCGGGTGGGTCATCCCGGTGATCTGGTTCGCCATCGTCGCGGTCAACGGCATCTTCGCCACCGAACGCCGCCCCTGACGCGCCGGACCCCAGGGCCGATCTTCAGGGCCGGGCTTCAAGGGCGGTCTTCAGGGGCGGGCTTCGGGGCGGGATGCCCCTGACGCCCCGGCCCTGAAGGACGGTTGCCCGGTGTCAGGAGCCGGGTGTCAGGAGTCGGGGGTCAGCTTGGCGCGGGCCTCCGTGACGAGGTCGCGGGCGTAGTCGTCGTCGCTCTCGGCCAGCACCCGCTCGACGCCCCGTGCCCCTCGGGCGTCCCCGCGCTCCGCCAGGCCGCGCGTGGCCTCGGCGACCGTGCGCAGGTCCGTGTCGTCCAGGCGGGCGGCCAGCGCCTCGCGGATCTCCGGCGTGTCGGCGGCCAGCCCGGCCAGCCCCGAGGTGGCCCAGTCGCGCACCTCGTCGTCGGCGTCGCCGGTCATCGAGATCAGCACGGCCAGCCCCTCGGCGTGGTCGGGCGGCAGCACGTCGGCCAGCGCGATCGCGTCCGTCATCGTCCGCTGGTGTCCCTCCCTGCCGATGATGCCGAGCACCTGCGGCAGCGCGCGCGGGTCACCCTGGTGGCCGAGCGCCGACAGCACCGACCGCAGCACCTGCGGGTTGCTCTCGGTGGTGGCCATCCGCTGGAGCAGCGGCAGCGTTCGCTCCAGGTACGGCTTGCCGTCCTCGGTCACGCCGAACTGGGCGATGGCGTCCACGCCGAACTCCCGCTCGCGGGCGTCCTCACTGGCGCACAGCCTGGCCAGCGCCTCGTACGTCTCGTCGTCGCCCCGCCGCGCCAGCGAGTCGGCCACGATCCACCAGGTCTCGGCGTCCTCGTCCGTGTCGCGGTGCGCCAGCGCCCGCGCCACCAGCCGGTCGACCGGGGTGTGCGCCCCGGTGGCGTCCTCCAGCAGCGTGACGATGGCCGCGTGCCCCCGCTGCGCCTGGACCTGCTCGGTCTCCGAGCCGTCGGCGGAGCGGCCCGCCACGGTCACCAGCTCGGTGCCGTCCTTGGCGAACTGCCGGGCCACCACGTACTCCCAGTCGTCCTGCCCGATCTGGTCGAGCAGCGCGCTCTCCAGGTGCACGCCCACCCAGTCGGCCGCCACGTCGAGCGGGGTGTCGCCGTCGCCGTCGAACTTCTGCGGGTCGGCCCCGCCGCTCAGCAGCACCTGCACCACGCCGAGCGCGCCTCGCCGGGCGGCCAGCGTGAGGGGCGTGTCACCGTCGTCGTTGGCGGCATCGACCTCGGCCCCGGCCTCCAGCAGCAGCCCAGCCGTGTCGGCGTGGCCGTTGGCCGCCGCCCACAGCAGCGCCGTCCAGCCGCCGCCCTCCCGCCCGTTGACGTCGGCTCCGGCGGCCAGCAGCGTCTGGGCGGCCTCGACCCGGTCCCAGGCGGCGGCCGCGCACAGCGGCAGGCCCTCGTCCTCTCCCTCGCTCGGCCGGTTGGGGTCGGCGCCCCCGGCGAGCAGCTCGCTCACGGTCTCCGACTCGCCGTTCAACGCGGCCCGGTAGAGCTTCTCCTCATGCATGCAAGGGACACTAGCCCAGCTCAGCCCCCACCCCGGCCATCCCTGCCGCCACCGGCCGGGACGCGCGCCCCCGGCCGATGCCATCACATGCGCAGGCCCGACTCCAGATGCGCCAGCGCCTCGTCGAGCTCGGCGGGCCCGTCCATGGACGGGTCGCGCGCCCACTGCAGCCAGACCAGGGTCACGACGCCGAAGACCGCCCCCATGGCGTTGCGCAGGCGCGGATCGTCAGCGTCGTGGCCCGTCCTGCCGGCCAGCAGCTCCCCGACCTCCCGCAGGAAGCCGGACGCCTTGCGCAGGTTGGCCGCCACCAGCTCCGGGACGGTCGCCGCGAACACCTCCCGTGCGTGCCCCGCCGCGATTTCCTCGGCGGTCAGGGAGGCGAACGCCGTGCGGAACGCGCCACGCAGCACGGTGACCGGCGCGCCCGGCGGCTGCGCGGCCAGCGCCTCGACGAGCGGAGGAAACCGGTCGAGTGTGACCAGGTCCTCCTTTGCCGGGAAATAGCGGAAGAAGGTGGCGGGGGAGACCTCGGCGGCCTCGGCGATCTGCTCGGTGGTGGTGGCGTGGTAGCCGCGCTCCCGGAAGAGCCTGAACGCCTCGCGCAGGATCGTCTCCCTGGTCCTGGCCTTCTTGCGCTCGCGTAGCCCGCCGTTCCCCATGCGCTCATTCTGCCGTACCGAAAACTGATGGTGTACTCTCAAAAGACAGTAAACCTTCACATTGCAGGAGCCGATCCGATGAGCGACCAGAACGCCGAGACGCCGGTGACCCTGCCCACCCGGCGTGACCCCGGATGCCCGTTCGCGCCGCCCCCCGAGCTGGAGCGGTACCGCGACCGCCGTGCGCCGGCCCGCCTGGCCTTCCCCGACGGGCACGTCGGATGGCTGGTCACCGGCTACGACCTCGCCAGGGCGGTCCTGTCGGACCCGCGCTTCACCGCCCGGCCGGAGCTCCGGCACTCGCCGCTGCCCCGCCCGAACGTCCGCCCCGGCGGCCACGACGCGCCTGCCGCGCCCGGCTGGTTCCCCGCCATGGACGCGCCCGAGCACACCCGGTACCGGCGCCTGCTCGTCGGCCAGTTCACCGTCCGCCGGATGAGGGACCTCGAACCGCGCATCGCCCAGATCGTCGCCGACCGGCTGGAGGCCATGGCCGCGGCCGGGCCGCCCGCCGACCTCGTACGGGCGTTCGCGCTCCCCGTCCCCTCCCTGGTGATCTGCGAACTGCTCGGCGTCCCCTACCGCGACCACGCCTTCTTCGAGGACCTGACCACCGTGATCGTGGACATGGACAACAGCGCGGCGCGGGCCCTGACCGCGATGGGCGACCTGGCCGGCTACCTGGGCGAGCTGGTGCGGCACAAGCGCGCCCACCCGGCCGACGACCTGCTCGGCGGGCTGATCGCCGGGAGTGACCTGAGCGACGAGGAGCTGACCAACATCGCCCTGCTGCTCCTGGTCGCCGGACACGAGACCACCGCCAACATGCTCGCCCTGGGCGTCTACGCCCTCCTGCGGCACCCCGGGCAGCTCGACGCCTTCCGCGGCGACCCCACGCTCACCGACGGCGCGGTCGAGGAGCTGCTGCGCTACCTCAGCGTCGTCCATCTGGGCGCGCCCAACCGCGCCGCCCTGGAGGACGTCGAGCTGGGCGGCACGCTCGTCCGCGCGGGCGAGACCGTGGTCATCGGGCTGCCCGCGGTCAACCGCGACCCGGGGCGCTTCGCCGACCCGGGCGTCCTTCGGCTCGACCGGCCCGAGGCGAGGCATCACCTGGCCTTCGGGCACGGCGTCCACCAGTGCCTGGGGCAGCAGCTCGCCCGCATCGAGATGCGCATCGGCTACCGCGCGCTGCTCGAGCGCTTTCCCACGCTGCGCCTGGCGGTCGCGGAGGAGGAGGTCCCGCTGCGCGAGAGCGCGATGGTCTACGGGGTGTGGCGGCTTCCGGTCGCCTGGTGAGAGTGCTCCGAAATGAGCAGGGCGAGGGCTGTGCTTCCTCCCGCGGGAGGAGGAACCGGATGCGGAAACGCGATATGTTGCGTCATATGACTGACCCTGGCGAGGTCCGCGCGTCCGACGCGGAGCGCGAGGCCGTCGTGGAGCAACTGCGCGTGGCCTCCGTGGAAGGCCGGCTCTCGCTGGCCGAGCTGACCGACCGCACCGAGGCCGCCTACACCGCCTCCACGCACGCCGAGCTGGCCCTGCTCACCCAGGACCTGCCGGCCGCCGGGCCCGGGGCGTTCCCGGCCGCCCAGCACGGGCCCGGATCGGGGCCCGAGCGCAAACGGCGCTGGTTCGTGGGCGTGATGGGCGACACCAAGCGGCGCGGCGCCTGGCGGATCGACCAGGAGCTGGGCGCGGTGGCCGTGATGGGCGACGTGCTGCTGGACCTGCGCGAGGCCGAGGTGCGCACCGACGCGGTGGACATCACGGCCGTCTCGGTGATGGGCGACGTGAAGATCATCGTCCCGGACGGGGTCCACGTGGACCTCGACGGGATGGCGGTCATGGGCGACAAGCGCGTGGACGTGCTGGAGGCCGCCCCGGGCATGAACGTGCCGGTGGTGCGGGTCCGCGCGTACGCGGTCATGGGCGACGTGAAGGTGGTCGGCGACTCCCGGGCGCAGCCGCTGAAGCGCGGCCTGGCGGCCTGGCGCGAGCAGTGGCGGCGGCTGCACGGCGACGACTGGCGCGACGGCCACCGCCGCCTCCACGGCGACGAGGACCGCCGGCGCCTCCCCGGTCACTGACGACCGGACAACCGGGGCTAGGAGGCCGCCGCTCCCACGGGGACGCGCAGGGCGGCGTCGTAGCGCTTCAGCAGCACCCGCGCCACCTCGGGCGCGGGGCCCAGCACGTCCGCCACGACGTCGGCGCCCGCGGCGAGCGTCGCCCGCCGTACCTTGTCGGCGAACAGGCCCGGAGCCAGCAGGTACGGCGCGACGGCCACCCGGGGCGCGCCCGCCTCGCGCAGCAGCGCGACCGCCTGCTCCGGCGTCGGGGACGCGGCCGACGCGTACGCCGGCACGGCGGCCCACCAGCCGCCGTCTCGCGCCCAGGTCCCGGCCATGCGGGCGACCACGGCGTTGGCCCGCGCGTCGCTGGAGCCGGCCGACACGAGCACCACGGCCGTGCCGGGGTCGCGCGGCGCCACTCCCGCCTCGGCCAGCCGCCGCTCCAGTGCCGCCGTCAGCAGCGGGTGCGGCCCCAGCGTGGCGCCGTAGCGGACGCGCAGCCGCGCGTCGCGCGCCCGCGCCTCGCTCAGCGCCGCCGGCAGGTCCACCCGCGAGTGGTACGCCTCCGTCAGCAGCAGCGGCAGCACCACGGCCTCGCCCAGCCCGGCCAGCGCCTGACCGAGGCTCGGTGCGGCGTGGTCCAGGTAGGCCGTGCGGACCGGCAGACCCGGGCGGGCCCGCCGGACCTCGTCCAGGAGCGCCTCCACGACGGCCGCGGCCCGCGGGTCGCGGGAGCCGTGCGCGACCGCCACCAGAGGCGGGTCCTGGTCCGCCCCGCCTGCCAGCGGGGCGGACCACACGCCGGGGACTACAGGTGAATGCCGCATTCGACCTTCCCCAGCCCCGCCCAGCGGCCGCTGCGCGGGTCCTCGCCGTCCGCGACCTGCCTGGTGCAGGGGGCGCAGCCGATCGAGGGGTAGTTGTCGTAGTGCAACGGGTTGATCAGCACCCCGTTGTCGGCGATGTAGTTGTCGACCTCCTCCTGGGTCCACCGCGCGATCGGGTTGACCTTGACCATCTGCCGCTTGGCGTCCCACTCGACGACCTTGGTGCCGGCCCGGCTGGGCGACTCGTCGCGGCGGATGCCGGAGATCCAGGCGAGGTAGGGCTCCAGCGCGCGGTTGAGCGGCTCGACCTTGCGCAGGTAGCAGCACAGGTCGGGGTTGCGGCCGAACAGGCGCGGGCCGAGGTCGCGGTCCTGCTCCTCGACGGTCCGCGACGGCTTGACGTCGATCACGTTGACGTCGTAGACCTGCCGCACCGCGTCCCGCGTGCCGACGGTCTCGGCGAAGTGGTAACCGGTGTCGATGAACAGCACGTCCACGCCCGGCTTGACCCGGCTCACCAGGTCGATGACGAGCGCGTCGCTCATCGAGGAGGTCAGGCACAGCCGGTCGCCGAACGTCGCCGCCGCCCAGCGGATGATCTCGCGGGCGGACGCCTCCTCCAGGAAGACGGCGGCCGACTCCACGATGTCCTGCAGGTCGAGGGTGCCGCGTTGTCTCCGGAGTCCGACCTCGATGTCCACCAGCGTCATATCGTCACTCCGATCCCCAGGAACTTCAGCTTGAAAGCGCGGGCGCACGAGCGGCAGTACCAGCCCCCACCGGCCGCGGACCCGCCGACGTTGAGTTCGCCCTCGTACGGTTCGAGGTCCTCGTCGCCGCAGTAAGGGCAGTGGAACGGGACGGCGCGCTCGCTCATCGCAGGTCCGCCTCGTCCGCGCGCTGCACCCAGTCGGCGAAGGACTCGCCCTCCTTCTTCTGGGCGTCGTAGTGGGTGACGACCCGCTCCACGTAGTCGGCCAGGCCGGCCGCCGTGGTCTTCAGGCCGCGCACCTTCCGGCCGAAGCCGGCGTTGACGCCGAGCGAGCCGCCGAGGTGGATCTGGAAGCCCTCGACCTGGTCGCCGTTCTCGTCGACGACGAGCTGGCCCTTGAGCCCGATGTCGGCGACCTGGATGCGGGCGCAGGAGTTGGGGCAGCCGTTGACGTTGATCGTCAGCGGCTCCTCGAAGTTCGGCAGCCGCCGCTCCAGCTCGTCGATGAGGTCGGACGCGGTGGCCTTGGTCTCGACGATGGCGAGCTTGCAGTACTCGATGCCGGTGCAGGCCATCGTCTGCCGCCGGAACGTGGACGGGTTGACCTGGAGGTCGTTGGCCTCCAGCTCGGCCACCAGCGAGTCGACCTGATCGGGCGCGACGTCGAGGATGACCATCTTCTGCTCGACCGTGGTGCGGACCCGGCCGGAGCCGTGCCGCTCGGCGATGTCGGCGATGACGTGCAGCTTGTCGCCGTCGAGGCGGCCGACCTTGGGGGCGAACCCGACGTAGAAGCCGCCGTCCTGCTGCGGGAAGACGCCCACGTGGTCGCGGCGCGACCCGCGCGGCTGGGCGGGTGCCGGTCCGTCGGGCAGGGGCGCGCCGAGGTACTCCTTCTCCAGCACCTCGCGGAACTTCTCCGTGCCCCAGTCGTTGACGAGGAACTTGATCCGCGCGCGATGGCGCAGCCGCCGGTAGCCGTAGTCGCGGAAGATGCCGATCACGCCGGCCCAGACGTCGCCGACCTGGTCGGGCCGGACGAACACGCCGAGCCGCTTGCCGAACATCGGGTTGGTGGACAGCCCGCCGCCCACCCACAGGTCGTAGCCCTTCTCGCCGCCGGGCAGCTCGACGCCGACGAACGCCACGTCGTTGATCTCGTGGACGGTGCAGTGGGCGGGGCAGCCGCTGATCGCGGTCTTGAACTTGCGCGGCAGGTTGGAGAACGCCGGGTCGCCGATGAAGCGGTCGTACACCTCGCTGATCTGCTCGGTGGCGTCGAGCACCTCCTCGGTGTCGATGCCGGCCAGCGGGCAGCCGAGGATGACGCGCGGGGTGTCGCCGCACGCCTCGGTGGTGGACAGGCCGACGGCCTCCAGGCGCTCCCAGATGTCGGGCACCGACTCGATGTCGATCCAGTGGAGCTGGACGTTCTGCCGGTCGGTCAGGTCCGCGGTGCCCCGGCCGTACAGGTTGGAGATGTCGGCGATCGCGCGGAGCTGGCGCAGGTCGAGCTGGCCGCCGTCGATGCGGACGCGCAGCATGAAGTAGCGGTCGTCCAGCTCCTCGGGCTCCAGGATCGCGGTCTTGCCGCCGTCGATGCCGGGCTTGCGCTGGGTGTAGAGGCCGTACCACCGCATGCGGCCGCGCAGGTCGGCGGGGTCGATCGAGTCGAAGCCGCCCTTGGAGTAGATGTCGATGATCCGCTGGCGGACGTTGAGCCCGTCGTCGTTCCTCTTGTTCTCCTCGTTCTTGTTGAGCGGCTCGCGGTAACCGAGAGCCCACTGACCCTCGCCGCGCGGGCGCTTGTGGTGCCGGCTGGCAGGAGTGCTCATTGCGCGTCCTTCGCGTCATGGGCGCGCTCGTGCTTCCTCCCGCCTCGTCGTCGAGTGCGGGGGTTGCGAAGAGGAGTGCGACGCCCTCAGTCAGAAATCAGGTGATGATCAGCGGGCGTCACGACAGATGGCGCTGCGGACACGCTGAAGGTCGACGTGGCGTCGGCCGACGAGCATGGGGTCCGCTGGCATGTACATGAAGATACTCGGGCTGCCCGAGATGTCCAACAACGGTCCAGAGTCTGGACGTGATCATCCCTGGCGCGGCCAGTCCAGCGGCGACTCCTTCTCGTGCTCCGAGCCCTGGTGCTGGCAGTCGCACCACGAGCCTCCCCGGCACTCCTCGTGCCGCCGCTCCTTGCAGCTCTCGCAGATCACCCTTCGCATTATTCCTCGTAGAACCTTGTTCGGTTAGGGTGGCGGGCATGAGCGACACGGGACAGCCGGCGCCGGACCTGATGGGGGAGCTGCTCGCCGACCTGCGCGCGGAGACGGCCTCCCTGGAGGCCCTGCTGGCGCCGCTGAGGCCCGGGCAGTGGGAGCTGGCGACCCCCGCCGAGGGCTGGACGGTGCGGGACCAGGTCGCCCACCTGGCGTGGTTCGACGACGCGGCCCGCACGGCGGTGACCGATCCGGCCGCGTTCCGCGCCTCGCCGGAGGTCACCGGTCTGGGGCCGGGCTCGGTGGACGAGCTGGCGTTCCGGTCGCGCGGCATGCCGGCCGGCGAGCTGCACGCCTGGTTCCGCGCGGCCCGCGCCCGCAGCCTGGACGCGTTCGCCGGGCTCGGCGCGCGCGACCGGATCCCCTGGTACGGGCCCGACATGTCGGCCGCCTCCTTCGTCACGGCCCGGCTCATGGAGACCTGGGCGCACGGCGAGGACGTCGCCGCCGCGCTCGGCGCCACCCGCGAGCCCACGCTCCGGCTGCGGCACGTGGCGACGCTCGGCGTCCGGGCGCGCCCCTACGGGTTCGCCGTGCGCGGGCTGCCCCTCCCGGCCGAGCCCGTACGGGTGGAGCTGGCGCCGCCCGGCGGTGGCGAGCCGTGGACGGCCGGGCCGGAGGACGCGGCCGACACGGTGCGCGGCCCCATGCTGGACTTCTGCCTGCTCGTCACCCAGCGCGTCCACCTGGCCGACACCGCCCTCGTCGTCACCGGCCCCGCCGCCCGCGCCTGGGCGGAGATCGCGCAGGCGTTCGCCGGGCCGCCCGGCAAGGGGCGTCCCCCCAGGTCAGGACCCGGCGCTCAGGGTCAGGCTCAGGGGGATGCCGGATGTCGCGCGACGCACGCGCGGTGACAAGCTGAAGGCATGCGCACGATTCTGAACGTCGTCTGGCTGGTCTTCGCCGGCATCTGGCTGGCCCTCGGGTACGCCGTGGCGGGGATCGTCTGCTGCGTCCTCATCATCACGATCCCGTTCGGCATCGCCGCCTTCAGGATCGCCGCGTACGCCCTGTGGCCGTTCGGCCGGACGGTGGTGCGCGACCCCCAGGCCGGGGTGTTCTCCCTGATCGGCAACATCATCTGGTGCGTGGTCGCCGGCGTCTGGCTCGCGATCGGGCACGTCCTGACCTCCATCCCGCTGTTTTTGTCCGTCATCGGCATCCCGCTGGCCATCGCGAACCTCAAGCTGGTGCCCGTCTCCCTCCTGCCGCTCGGAGCGCGCATCGTCGACAACGACCAGGGCAGGGGCACAGGGACATAAGCTGTCGGGAAGAGCCGCTGCGAATACGTTGGTGTCATGACGTCCACCGATCTGCCCACGCGGGCGAGGAAGCGCATCGCCTCCGACGTCCGCGCCGGGTTGGGCCGGATGCGCGGGACGAAGGCGTGGGCGATCGTGCGCGACGCCGTCGAAGCCGGGGTCGCCTACCGGGTGACCGGGCTGGCGGGCGAGGCGGCGTTCTTCGCCCTGCTGTCGCTGCCCCCGTTCGTGCTCGGCGTCATCGGCGTGATCGGCAAGCTCGGCACGTGGCTCGGCCAGGACAAGGTCGAGCAGGTGCGCCGGTGGGTGATCGAGCAGTCCGGCATCCTGTTCACCAAGGACACGATCGACACCGTCGTCAACCCGCTCATGAACGACGTGCTGCGCGACGACGCCAGCAAGGTGTCCATCATCTCCCTGGGCTTCCTGCTGTCCCTGTGGTCCGGATCGCGTGCCCTGTATGTGTACGTCGACCTCATCTCGGTCTCGTACGGGCTGGGAGAGACGCGGGGGATCGTCCGGACGCGCCTGATGTCGTTCGGCCTCTACGTCGTCGGCCTGGCCATCGCCATCGTCGTCATGCCGATCCTCGTCATCGGGCCGACCATCCTCAGGGACGCGCTGCCGGGGCAGTACGCCGTCCTCATCGACCTGCTGTACTGGCCGGTCGTGGTCATCGGGTCGGTGCTGTTCCTGACCGTGCTCTACCACGTGAGCGTGCCGGTGCGGACGAAGTGGTACCGGGAGCTGCCCGGGGCCGTGCTGGCGCTGTTCCTGTGGATCGTGTGCGCCGCCGTGCTGCGCGCCGTGCTCGCCGCGTGGTTCTCGCCCGTCTCCGTGTACGGCTCGCTCGCCGCGCCCATCGCCCTGCTGCTGTGGCTGTACATCACGGCGCTGGCCGTCCTCATCGGCGCCATCCTGAACGCGGAGGTGGACAAGCTGTGGCCGGTCCCCGGGCGCGCGGTCCGGCCGGAGGAGGCGGTCGTCGCAGGGGGCGCCGTCACCACGCGCGAGTGAGCCGACACCACCACGTCCGCTATCGTCTGTAGACGTCGCGACTGGCGCATGAGGTGGACTCACCACCGGGGAGCGGAAGGGAGCGGAGGCCGTGCGCCTGGGTCTTCGCCGGATGTCAATGATGACAGGAGAGTCATGAGTTCTCTCGCTAGCGTCGACCCGCGGATCGCCGAGCTGATCCAGGCCGAGGAGCGCCGCCAGGCCGACACCGTCAAGCTGATCGCCTCCGAGAACTACGTCTCCAAGGCCGTCCTGGAGGCGACGGGCACCGTCCTGACCAACAAGTACTCCGAGGGCTACCCCGGCAAGCGCTACTACGAGGGCCAGCAGGTCATCGACCAGATCGAGACCCTGGCGATCGAGCGGGCCAAGTCGCTGTTCGGCGTCAACCACGCCAACGTGCAGCCCTACTCCGGGTCCCCGGCCAACCTGGCCGTCTACCTCGCCTTCGCCCAGCCCGGCGACACCGTCATGGGCATGGGCCTGCCGTTCGGCGGCCACCTCACGCACGGCTGGTCGGTCTCGGCCACCGGCAAGTGGTTCACCCCGGTCCGCTACGGCGTGCGCAAGGACACCGGTCGCGTCGACCTCGACGAGGTGCGCGAGCTGGCCCTGGAGCACCGGCCGAAGCTCATCTTCTGCGGCGGCACCGCCATCCCGCGCACGATCGACTTCGAGGGCTTCGCCTCCATCGCCCGCGAGGTGGGCGCCGTGCTGGCCGCCGACATCGCGCACATCGCCGGCCTCGTCGCGGGCGGCGCGCACCCGTCGCCGGTCGGCCACGCCGACGTGATCTCCACGACCACCCACAAGACGCTGCGCGGCCCGCGCGGCGCCATGCTCATGGCGTCGAGCGACGAGCACGCCACGGCCCTCAACAAGGCCGTCTTCCCGGGCCTGCAGGGCGGACCGCACAACCACACCACCGCCGCCATCGCCGTCGCCCTGCACGAGGCCTCGACCGACGACTTCAAGGCGTACGCCCACCAGGTCGTCGCCAACGCCAAGGCGCTCGCCGAGGAGCTCGGCAGCCGCGGCTTCGACCTCGTCTCGGGCGGCACCGACAACCACCTGATCCTGCTCGACCTCACGCCCAAGGGCATCGGCGGCAAGCCCGCCGCGCAGGCGCTCGACCGGGCCGGTCTGGAGACCAACTACAACACGGTCCCGTTCGACACCCGCAAGCCGTTCGACCCGTCCGGCATCCGCATCGGCACCCCGTCGGTCACCTCGCGCGGCATGGGCGAGGCGGAGATGCGGCAGATCGGCGCCTGGATCGACGAGGTCGTCACGGCCCTGGCCAAGGGCGACGCCGAGGACGTCATCGCGCGCGTCCACCAGGAGGTCAGCGAGCTGACCGCCCAGTTCCCGGCCCCGGGCCTGTCCTAGTCCGCACCGACGCCGGCGGCCCCGTCCCGGACCCTGTGGTCCGGGACGGGGCCGCCGTCTCTCCCCGCGGGGTCAGCCCAGGAAGAGGTAGTCGGCCCGGTACGGGACGCGCGCCTTCCGTCCCGGCCTGCACGAGCCAGCCGGTGCGACGCCGCCCTCGGTGTTGAGCCGCAGCACCTGGGTGACGCCCGACAGCAGGCCGCCCTTCGCGCCCGCCGGGGTGGCGGCCAGCACCAGCTCCGGGATGGCCCGCTCGCCGTTGGGGGTCTTGGTGACGACCTTGCCGCGCACCGCGCTGCCGTCCGGAGCGATCCACTGCGGCGGGCCGGCGGCCGGGGTGACGAAGGAGTGCGCGATGCCGCGCCGCAACCGGGCGTCCACGCCCTCCTGGGTGAAGGCGTACCCGCCGCCCGGCTGCTCGGCGCAGGCGTAGATCTGGGAGCCGCGCAGCACGTCGGCGGTCAGCGCGCGCGGGTGGCCGAACGGCTTGCCGGACAGCCGGCCGCGCACCGCCCCGCCGCCGAACTCGGTGGTGTGCAGGTTGCTGTAGTACCGGCCCGGGTGGGCGGCGATGCGCTTGACCACGGCGGCCGGCACCCTGGCCTCGCCCGCCACGCCGGTGATGCCGGCCGGCAACCCCTTCGGGGCGGCGAACAGGTCGGCCACGACGGCGCCGTTCTCGCCGGGCACGCCCTTGTGGACGTGGCCGTTCGTCACCGGGGCGAGCCCCGACCAGATCGCGGTGTAGCCGATGGCCGAGCCGTGCGGGCGCAGCCACCACACGGCGCGTCCGTCCTTGTCACCCCGCTTCTTGCCGTCCTTCGCCTGAACCTCCTGCCCGCCGTCCGCGCGCGAGCTCAGGGTCGCGCGGTTGCTGCCCTGGAGCACCCCGTCGAGATCGACGGGGCCCACCCGGTGGAACTGGCCGCGCACCGCGCCCTTCGGGTGGCGGGCGTCGTGGACGTTGGCGTAGAAGCCGCCCGGGTCCTCGACGAGCGCCCGGACCAGCTCGGGATCGGCCTCGACGGAGCCGCTGACGCCGAGCACGCCGCCGGGCAGCGGCTTGGTGAGGAACTCCAGCCGCACGTCGCCGTTCGCGCCCCGCGCGCCGAGGTGGACGTGGGCCGCGGTGGGGGCGCCGATCCCGTTCCAGCGGATCGCGAAGGCGACCCGGTCGCCGCTGACGCGCAGCACGACGGTCGCGCGGCCGTCGGCGTCGCCCCGGACGCCCACCTCGTTGGCGCCGCGCAGACCGGCGGCCAGGAAGACGTCACCGGCATCGGCGCGGGACGGGGCGGCGGGCACGATCGCCCGCTGGGCGGGCCGGGCGTCGGCGGCGGCCGGGACGGCGGTGGGGGCGAGGGCGGCGGCCAGCAGGCCGATGGCGAGTGCGGCGCCGGTGCGGGCGTCCTGGGAACTGGGCATGACAAACCTCTGCATTCGGGCGTTCGGTTCGGTACGGCAGGCAGTACGGGACCCGGACCGGCGGAGGTTCAACCCGTGAATGCGTAGAAGTACCGGTTGCCACCAGGGGGAAGAGGGCATGGAAATGCCCTCCCACCGCAGGTGAGAGGGCATCCGGCGCGAGGTCAGACGTTCACGGTGAGCAGTTTCTCGCCCTTCGTGGTGACCACCTCGAAATGGTCGATCTGTTCCAGGGGGTACGGACTGCCGCCGTGCGTGTACAGCGGATCCGGCTGCCCCGGGACCCCGTAACCGGCGGCTGGAACCGCCCATCCCGTCATGACCCGCCGCTCCCCGGACTTCGACACCGACACCAGCTCGCACTCCAGCGGGCCCTTCACGCCCGACAGCTTGAGCGCCGCGTGGGTGCCCCACGCCTTCGACTCGATCACCAGGCCGCCGGTGACGCCGCGGGCGCCGGTGCCGGCCACGGGGGTGCCGTCGGCGTAGAACTGCTCCGCCGGACCCAGATGGTCGTGGTGCCCGGCCGCCGCGGGTGGCGGCGCGGCGCCCGGGTCGCCGAGCTGGGTGCCGACGGTCAGGCCGCCGGCGACCAGCGTCACCGCGGCGGCCAGGCCGATCACGATCGTGCCCCTGCGCGCACGGCGGTCGGCCGTCCGCTTGCGCCGCATCAGATCGACGACCTCGGCCTCGCCGCGCGACGGCGGCGGGCCGAGGTCGTCCAGCGGGCCGATGCCGACGAGCGCGCCCGCCACCCCCGACAGGTCGGCGAGCTCTGCCGCGCACGGCGGGCAGGTGGCCAGGTGCTCCTCGAAGGCGGCCTTGTCGTCGTCGTCCAGCAGGCCGAGGGCGTAGGCGCCCACATCGGTGTGCTCCACCTGCGACGTCACGCCGTCACCCCCCTCTCCTCCAGTGCGACGCGCAGGGCGCGTACGGCGTAGTACACCCGGGACTTCACCGTGCCCACGGGGATCCCGAGGGCCTCGGCGGCGTCGTTCACCGACCGGTCCCGCAGGATCGTCTCATTGAGGATCTCGCGGTGCGCCGGCGACAGCGCCCTCAGCGCGTCTGACACGAGCACCTGGTGCAGCAGTCCCTCCATCTCGTCGGGCACGGGCACGCTCTCCAGCGGCCCGTCGCCCGACTCCTGGGGGCGGGCGTCCCTGCGCCGCCGGTCATCGATGACGATACGTCGGGCCACGGTCGCGAGCCAGGGCATCAACGAGACCGACGCCGGATCCAGCCGCTCCGCGCTCCGCCAGGCGCGGATCATGGTCTCCTGTACGACGTCCTCTGCCCACTGCCGGTCGCCCGCCGTCAGCCGTACCACGAACGCCAGGAGCGGCCCGTGGTACTCCCGATAGAGAGCCGAGACGACCAGGTCGTCATCGGGCCGGACGCGCCTGATCCATTGGCTCAACCGCGGCTTGCCCATGAGGCCGGCCCCCTCGGTCGAGGGTGGGGGATACGTGCTGGTCCGCATCATTCCCCTTTCTCGAGTCGTCGGCAGGAAGTACGGCCAGGGCTCCGGGCAGGGTTCAACGACACGCCGAGAAAAATGGGATTGCGTCCTTCGTGGCGGGATGCGTAGAGTCTGCGCGACGGCCCGGCACCGGGGCGTCGCCGTCGCCGCGCGCCGCGGTGACCATGGAGTGATCCCACGGAGCGCGAGAGCGCGGCCGTGGCGCGAGAAGAGTGCGAGACAGGAGGTGGAGACCATGCGGATTGTCCTGTTCCGCTTGCGTGCCGTTCACCTCCGGGTGCCTGCCTGAGCCACCCGGTCTCCCTTCTCAGCAGAGGAATCACTGCGTTGTCGTTCGACCTTTCCCTGCTCGGCTGGACCGCGTCCCGCGCCGCCGAGCTTCCTTCCGGCGCCGTCCCCGGGCGGGTCTCCCGCGTGGACCGCGGCGCCGCCGAGGTGATCACCGAGGACGGCCAGCACCACGCCCGCTACTCCGCGCGGGTGCGCCGGGCCTCGGCAGAGGACCCCGTCGCGCTGCCGTGCGTCGGCGACTGGGCCGCGCTCCGCGCCCTGCCCGAGGGCCGCTACGAGCTGGACGCCGTGCTGCCGCGCACCACGGCGTTCGTGCGCGGCGGCGTCAGCCGTGACTCGCGGGGCGGCCTGTCCGGCGACGGCCAGGGCCAGGTGCTGGCCGCCAACGTGGACATCGTGTTCGTCGCCGAGCCGTCCATGCACTCCACCGACTTCGCCGACCTCGGCCGCATCGAGCGGCTCGTCGCGCTGGCCTGGGAGTCGGGCGGCACGCCCGTGGTGCTCGTCACCAAGGCCGACCTGTTCGACCAGGGCCTCGACGACCTGCTCGCCGACGTGCACGCCGCCGCGCCGGGCGTCGACGTGCACGCCGTCTCCTCGCTGCGCGGGGAGGGCGTCGACCTGGTGGGCGCGTACCTGGAGGGCTCGCGTACCGCCGTCGTGCTCGGCCCGTCCGGCGCCGGCAAGTCCACGCTGGTCAACGCGCTCGCCGGCGACGGCGTCATGGAGACGCAGCTCGTCCGCGCCGGCGACGGGCGGGGCCGCCACACGACGGTCCACCGGGAGCTGATCCCGCTGCCCGGCGGCGGCCTCGTCATCGACACGCCCGGCATCCGGCGGGTCGGCCTGTACGACATGAACGAGGGCGTCGACCTGGTGTTCTCGGACATCGACGAGCTGGCACAGCAGTGCCGGTTCGGCGACTGCGGGCACGAGGCGGAGCCGGGCTGCGCGGTGACGGCTGCCGTCGAGAGCGGCGACCTGCCGGAGCGGCGGCTGACCAGCTGGCGCAAGCTCCAGCGGGAGGCGGCCTGGATGGCGGGCCGCACCGACGCCCGGCTCCGCAAGGAGCAGCAGAACCGGTGGAAGATCATCCACAAGGAGATGCGCCGCTCCGGGCGCGCCCGTCCCTGACGGCCGCGATCAGGCGGTGATCTCGCCGTCCTGCCTGGGCGGCCTGTTGTCCAGGCAGGCGCGGACGAAGTCCCGGACGACGGGATCGGCGTCGCCGGCGGGAGTCCACGCGACGCCCACCCCGCTCGGCGCGACACCGGTGACCGGCCGGTACGTGACACCCGGGCGGGTGTAGAACCGGGCGGCGGACTCGGGGGCCAGGGCGACGCCGTAGCCGTTGGCGATGGCGCTGAGCCACTCGTCGGGCTGGTCGGTGACCGCGCCGACGCGGACGGGGCGGCCCTCGCGTTCGTCGGCGGCCAGCCAGTAGTCCCGCCACCCGCCCGTCTCGGACGGGGCCGCCACGAACGGCTCCTCCCACAGGTCCCGGAAGGCGATCCGCTCACGCGCGGCCAGCGGATGGTCCGAGGGCAGCGCGACCCAGCGGGGCTCGGAGAACAGCACCTCCACGCGCAGGGTGTCCTGGCCGGGGAACGGCAGCCGCAGCAGGGCGGCCTCGACGTCGCCCCCGGCGAGCCCGGCCGTCGGGTCCGACCACGCCGCCTGCCGCATGTCGGCCTTCCAGCCGGGCCGGCGGCGGGCGAAGTCCGCGACGATGCTCTGGGTGATCTCGTTCGCGGCGCTGGCCAGGAAGCCGATCCGCAGCAGGCGGGCGGCCCGGGCGGACGTGGCCCTGGTCTCCCGCAGCGCGTCGTCCCACCCGGACAGCAGAGCGGGCACCCGCCCGGCCAGGGTCCGGCCCGGCTCGGTCAGCTCCATGCCGGACCGGGAGCGCGCGAACAGCCGCACTCCGAGCTGGGTCTCCAGCTGCCTGATCTGCCGGGTCAGCGCCGGCTGGGACACGTACAGCCGCTCCGCGGCGCGGGTGAGGCTGCCTTCCTCCGCCACGGCGGCGAAGTACCGCAACAACCGGGTGTCGACGTCCATGCCGCCAGGTTATAGACGCCGGTATTGGACGGCCGGGAGAGGGCTCGGCGAGGCTGGGCGAGCCAGCGAGCGGCGGCGGCCGCCCGACGTCCGTCCCCGTAGGAAGCCGAGCTCCATGTCCCTTGTGCACGTCGTCGTCACCGTCCTCACGATCGCGGCCAACGCCGGGGTGGCGATCGCCGACTTCGCGCGGGCGGGGTTCGTCCTCGCCAACTCGGCCGCGGTGGGCGTCCCGCGCTCCTGGATCCCGATGCTCGGGGCGCTCAAGGCCGCAGGGGCGGCCGGGCTGTCGCTCGGGCTCCTGGGTGTCCCGCTCGTCGGCGTCGCCGCGGCGGCCGGGCTCGTCCTGTTCTTCACGGGCGCTGTCGTCGCGCACGTCCGCACCCGCGTGTACGGCACGATCGCGGTCCCCGCCGGATTTCTGGGGCTGGCCGTCGCCTCCCTCGTCCTCGGCGTCGCGCGATGACCCGTCATGGCGAACGGGCGGGGGAGCGGGGCGGGGCGGGTAGGACCAGGGCATGGATGTGTTCGCCGACCGGGCCGAGGCCGGTGAGCTGCTGGCCGGGCGGCTGCTCCACCTCCGCGACCCCGTGGTCCTGGCCCTGCCCCGGGGAGGCGTCGCCGTGGCGCTGCCCGTCGCGCGGCGGCTGGGCGGCGTGCTCGACGTGCTCGTCACCCGCAAGATCGGCTATCCGCCGATGCCGGAGCTGGGCGTCGGCGCGATAGCCGAGGGCGGCGAGCCGGTGCTGGACCTGCCGCTGCTCACGCGGCTCGGGCTGCGGCCGTCGTCCGTGGCGGCCGTGGTCGAGCAGGAGCGGCGGGAGCTGGCCCGCCGGGTACGGGTCTACCGGGGCGAGCGGCCGCTGCCCGGGCTGGCGGGCCGCGAGGTGGTCGTGGTCGACGACGGCCTGGCGACCGGCGGCACGGCGCGGGCGGCGCTGCGGGCCGTGAACCGGGCGGGGCCGGCCAGGGTGACGCTGGCGGTGCCGGTCGGGGCCCGCGAGACGGTGCGGGCGCTGCGCGGGGAGGCCGACGACGTGGTGGTGCTCGAGATGCCCGCCGACTTCCGCGCGGTCGGCCAGTGGTACGTCCACTTCGACCAGCTCAGCGACGCCGACGTCCTGGAGCTGCTGGCGAGGGGGAGGGGAGAGCCGAGCCCCTAGCCCGGCAAGTCAGGCGGCGAGGACGGCCCAGACGAGCTTGCGACGGGCGCTGGAGACGACCCAGCCCCACGTGGTGGAGATCGCCTCGACCAGCCGCAGCCCGCGCCCGAACTCGGCGAACAGGTCGGGGGAGGCGGCCACCGGCGCGGCCAGGCAGCGGTCGGTGACCACGCACGCCACCTCGGTGCCGTAGCCGAGCAGGCGGACCTCGTCGATGCCGCCGCCGTGCCGCATGGCGTTGGTCACCAGCTCGGACACCACGAGCTGCGCCTCGAAGGCCACGCCGTCCGACCCCCAGGCGGCCAGCGTGTGGTCGACGAAGCGCCGGGCGGAGGACACGCACGCGGGCTCCATCAGCCCGTGGAAGGGGAAGATCGCGTCGCGGGGAGTGGGCCGTCCGCCCAGCAGGACGGAGGACAGCCATTCCGGCGGCCGGGCACCTACGACGGGGGCTTGCGGCCGAGCGTCGAAAGTCGTCATCGTGGCCCCCGAAGCGCGGTCTGTTAAATGATCCACAGCCATCTTTACGGCATGCGCTTTCCGATGCAAGACTTTTCGCCGTTTACGGATGCAAATCGCATTTGCACGTGCAGATGATCTAGGAGCGGTGGCGTGAGCGCACCAAGCGCGGAAGGGAGCGTCCTCGGCTTCACGCCGGGAAGCCCGACGGTCCTGCGGATCCTGCTGGGCAGCCAGCTGCGCAGGCTCCGCACGGAGAAGGGTATCTCGCGGGAGGCCGCCGGATACGCGATTCGCGCCTCGCACGCCAAGATCAGCCGGCTGGAGCTGGGGCAGGTCAGCTTCAAGGCACGCGACGTGGCCGACCTGCTCACCCTGTACGGGGTCACCGAGGAGGCCGAGCGCGCCCCGCTGCTGAGCCTCGCCCGGCAGGCCAACGCCCAGGGCTGGTGGCACAAGTACGGCGACCTGCTGCCCGCCTGGTTCGAGGTGTACATCGGTCTCGAAGGCGCGGCCTCGGTCATCAGGACGTACGAGAACCAGTTCGTGCCCGGCCTGCTCCAGGCCCCCGGCTACGCCCGCGCGGTCATCAGGCTCGTCCACGACGTCGCGCCGGAGGACGAGATCGAGCGGCGGGTGAGCCTGCGCACCACGCGGCAGCGGAGACTGACGGGCGAGGACGCGGTCACGCTGTGGGCGGTGATCGACGAGGCGGTCGTCCGGCGCACGCTCGGCGGCCCCGAGGTCATGCGCGAGCAGATCGACCACCTGCTGGCGATGACCGACCTGCGCAACGTGACCGTGCAGGTGATGCCGTTCGAGCGGGGCGGTCACGCGGCGGCCGGCGGGCCGTTCAGCATCCTGCGCTTCCCCGAGCGGGACCTGCCCGACGTCGTCTACATGGAGCAGCTCACCAGCGCCCTCTACCTCGACAAGCCCGCCGAGGCCGAGCACTACATGCGGGTGATGGACCGGCTGAGCATCCAGGCGGAGTCCCCGGCCCGGAGCAGGAAGTTCCTGGAGGGACTGCGCTCGTCGCTGTGACCGCGCGCCTGTGACCCACCCCATAGGGGGAAATTTGGCCATCAGGGGTATGGCCGGTCTCGCGCTGCCGTAATCTCTGCTCGCAAAGCACGGATGCACGTGCATTTGCAAGCGAGGAGCTTCTTCCATGCATGGGTTCCGCAACGGAACGCCCGCCGGCCACCTCCCCGTCGTGTGGCGGAAGAGCAGGCGGAGCAACCCCAACGGCAACTGCGTCGAGGTGGCCACCCTGCCCACGGGGGAGATCGCGATGCGCAACTCGCGCTTTCCCGACGATCCCGCGCTCGTCTACACGCGCGCCGAGATCACCGCGTTCGTCCTGGGGGCCAAGGACGGGGAGTTCGACGACCTGATCGTCTGATCCGCTCGAACGGGGATCGACGAACGACGAGAGCCCGGCGCCGAGGGAAGGCGCCGGGCTCTTTCGCGTGCTCGGGTTGAGATTCGCGCCTGATCATGCAGTTGTCCCGACCGGGTTCGCCGGGGCCTGGACCTGGCGGGCCGGGCCCCGGTTCATCGGGACAACTGCGGGATCACACGGTGCTCGTGACGGCCGGGCGGGTCAGGCGGCGGAGATGCCGGCGCTGGCGGCGCGGCGCATGCGACGGCGACGCTCGGAGGCGCGCTCGTCCTCGTTGAGGCCGCCCCACGTGCCGTACTTCTCCGGGCGCGAGAGCGCGTAGTCCAGGCACTCGTTGCGGACGGGGCACTGCGCGCAGATCGCCTTGGCCTTCCGCTCACGTACGTCACGCTCGGGCTGGCGCTCTCCGTCGGGGCCGAAGAAGAGCACGAGGTCCTCACCCCGGCACGCGGCATCATCCTGCCAACCCCAGCTGGGGCGCGGGCGGGCGAGCTGCCGACGTACCTGAGACATGAGAAAACCACCTTCGTGAGAGGTATTTCGGTAATTGAGCCGCATTGGACGCTTTCGGCGTCACTGTTCCAACGCAAGGAGGGGCCGTGATGTTCCCATGAGTCAGGTAAGCGCCGGCGTGGCATACCGCACAGGCGAGAGCCTGTCCAGCGAAACCAGCCGGTAGGTGGTGATCGTGTCGGCGCAAGCCGTGCCACACGGCGCTCGGAACGCCGAGGGCTTGACCACAACCCGGAACCGGACGTCGCCGCAGCTCACGAGGGCCTCGGTGACGTCGCCGTCCGACCTGGAGGATTCCACGGCCACTGCGCCGACAGAGCACTCTCCCGTATGGGCTCGGGCGAAGTGCTCGACGGCTTGCAATGGCTCAGGGATGCCTGCGCGTCCCCGGTAGCGGTCGAGAATGATCTCGCCCGACCGGTACGCGTTAGCCGCTGCGATCGCAGCAGCCTGAGACATGCTGCCGTAGAAAATTCCGTGTGGCAAGCACACGAGGTTGGCGGCGTAACGATCGCCGCCAACGTGTGACGTTTCCCATATTCTGTCCGGCCACCTGGTGGCCAGGTCACGAGCGAGGGGTAGTCCAATGCGGGCGCAACACGCATTGCGCTTGGCGTGCGTGCAGACCAGAAATACCGGCTCGTGTTCAAGTATGCAGGACTCCGGGACCACTCCGGCCACCAGCGCGTCGAGGTCAAGATCGTCAGGACCTGCGACGACGCCCGAGGCCAGCCACGGTTGCGGGCCCGCGCCGTAGGCGACTAGCACACGCATCCCTTGCCCCGCCGATCGGGTCCGCCGCCCCGGGCGCCGGATCAGCTGGGGCCTGACGCCGCGCTCCAGGGCCCGTTCGACGAGCCGGGCGACGTCGTCCGGGAGATCGAGGCTCTCCAGGTGGGAGGGCCACGGGCCGGAGTGCTCGACGAGCAGCCACAGCCGGGCCCCCACGGTGGCGCTGGCCCAGGTGGGCACCGCTCCGCTGTGGCATCCGTCCGGATGTTCGCAGCCCCTGGCCAACGCTCCCCCTCTGCGAGCCTGCATGAGATTAGGTAAGACTAACCTAACGGTAAGGCTCGCCGGATGTGGGGGATCCGCCCGACGTGTCGCCCGCTCGCGTCGGGCCATCCTCAGGGAGGCTGCGGGCGGTCAAGGGGTGTCCGGCGTGCCGGTGGCGTCCCCGGCGGCCTCCAGGGTGGCGGCGGCGCGGGCCAGCATGGCGCGGGCGGCGGGCAGGGCGGCGGCGCGGTCGGCCGGGACCAGGCCGATGCGGGTGCGCCGGTCCAGCAGGTCCCCCTCGTCGAGGGCTCCCTCGTGCAGCGCCGACCAGAGCAGCTCGCCCGCCGTGACGCCCTGCCCGACCTCCTCCGGGTGGGCGCGGGCGTACGGCAGCACGGCCGCCGCCTCGCCGCCGTAGCGCTCCACCAGCCGCGCCGGAAGCCGTTCCGGGTCCTGGTCCGCCCCCCGGCCCGCGTCTCCGCCCCCGGGTCCGCCCGCCGTGCCCGGCGCGGCCGGTGTGCCCGGCGCCGGGTTCGCGCCCATGAGAGGCAGGCGGGTCGTGAGGCAGGGCCCCGCGTCCAGCCCCGCGACGGACACCGCCCGGTCCACGGCGTCCTCGGCCATCCGGCGGTACGTGGTCAGCTTGCCGCCCACGACGGTGACCACCGCGTCGCCACGCCCGCCTCTCCTGCCCCTCTCGCCCCCCAGCACGGCGTGCCGGCGCGACAGGTCGGCCGTGCCGCCTTCGGCCGCCAGGAGCGGCCTGAGGCCCGCGTAGGCGCCCGCCACGGCCTCCCGGGGCAGCCGGACGTCCAGAACCGCGTTGAGGAGGCCGAGCAGCGTCGTGACGTCCTCCTCGGGCGCCTCGGGCACGTCCGGAACGGGCCCGTCCACGGGCTCGTCCGTGAGCCCCAGGTACGCGCGCCCGTCGGCCTGGGGGAGCAGCAGCGCGAACCGGTTGCCGGCACCCGGGACCGGCAGGTGCAGCCCCGCCGTGAGCCCCGGCAGCGTCCCCGGCGCGAACACCAGATGCGTCCCCCGCGACGGCCGCAGCCGCACGCGCGGGTCCAGCCCGCCCGCCCACACGCCCGTCGCGTTGACCACGGCCCTGGCGCGGATCTCGAACTCCTCGCCGGTCAGCTCGTCCCGCGCCCGCGCTCCGCGGCCCGTCAGCTCCAGGACGCGGCAGCGGGTCAGGATCCGGGCGCCGTGCGCGGCGGCCGTGCGCGCGAGGGCCACCACCAGGCGGGCGTCGTCGAGCAGCCGCCCGTCCCACGACAGCAGCCCGCCGCGCAGGCCCTGCGGGCGCAGGAACGGCGCGAGCCGGCGCGTCCGCCGCGCGTCCAGGCGCGACGGGCCGGGGAGCAGCGGCCGGGGCGTGCGGGCGGCGGCCCGCAGCCCGTCGCCGAGCCGGTAGCCCGCCATCACGGCCGCCTCCCGGGCCCGCGAGACGTCGCGGGTCAGGGGCAGCACGTACGGGTGCGCGCGCACCAGGTGCGGCGCCGTGTGCCGCAGCAGGACGCCGCGCTCCACGGCGCTCTCGTAGGCGATTCCCACCTCGCCCCTCGCCAGGTAGCGCAGCCCGCCGTGGACCAGCTTGGAGCTCCACCGGGACGTTCCGAACGCCAGGTCGTGCGCGTCGGCCGCCGCCACCGTCAGGCCCCGGGAGGCGGCGTCCAGGGCCGCGCCCGCGCCCGTGGCGCCGAGCCCCACCACGAGCACGTCCACCGTCTCCCCGGCGGTCCGCGCCAGCTCCCGGCTTCTCCTACGGGCGTTGAGCGAGCTGTCCAAGGTATCCCTCCAGCAGGGTCGCGAGCTCGGCGTCGAGGTCGTCCAGGGTCACCGCGCCGCCGTCTCCGTCAGGCTCCCCGCCGTCCCGGCCCGGGCCGGGGCCGGGGCCGGTCATGGCGGGCGCGGAGATCAGGAATGACTGGGCGACCAGCAGGACCGCCCGCGCCGCGCGCCGGTCGCCGGTGACGCGTTCGAGCACGGCGAGGACGGCGTCGTGGGTGGCCCCCCTCCGGTGCAGCAGGTACGGCAGGAGCAGCTCGGGGTCGGCCTCGACGATCTTGACCCAGAGCGGGTGGGCGCGCAGCCGCCGCACCCCCTCCACCACGGCCGCCACCGGGTCGGACAGGTCCAGGTCCTCCACCGCCCGCAGCCACTCGCGCGTCATCAGGTCGGCCACCAGCGACCGCACGTCCGGCCAGCGCCGGTAGAGCGTCATGCGCGAGACGCCGGCCCGGCGGGCGACGTCGGTGAGCGTGGTGCGCCGCACCCCGTAGGCCAGCACGCAGTCACGCGCCGCGTCCAGAACGCCGTCATTGTGACGGATCAACGTCATGTGTCACAGTGTAGACATGTCCGCTGAACCCATGCTCTGGTCCGGCTGGGGCGACCCCGCCCGCGCCCGCGAGCTGCCCGGCCCGGTCCGCGAGCTGCTGCGCGACCTGCTCGGCGTGCGCGGGCCCGCCGCCCCGGCCGTGCCGCTGGAGTCGGTGCGGCTGCCCGGCGTCGCCCTCGACAGCCGCCTGCTGGAGGCGCTGGCCGGGATCACCGGCGCCGCGCACGTCCACACCTCCCACGAGGCGCGGGTCCGGCACACGCGCGGCAAGTCGACGCCCGACCTGCTGCGCATGCGCGCCGGCGACGCCCTCGACGCGCCCGACGCCGTCGTGCTGCCCGGCTCGCACGCCGAGGTGGCCGACCTGCTGGAGCTGTGCTCGCGCGAGCGCGTCGCCGTCGTCCCCTTCGGCGGCGGCACCTCGGTCGTGGGCGGTCTCGCCGCCGGCCGGCCCACGACCACGGAAGCCGGTCGGCCCACGACCACGGAAGCCGGCCCGTCCGGGAACGGGGCCGGTGGGCGGGCGGCGTTCGCGGGCGTGGTGGCGCTGGACCTGGGGCGGCTGGACCGGCTCGTGGGCCTCGACCCGGAATCGCGGGTGGCCGAGCTGGAGCCCGGGCTCCGGGCGCCGGAGGCCGAGCGGCTGCTCGCCGCGCACGGCATGACGCTCGGCCACTTCCCCCAGTCGTTCGAGTACGCCACGCTCGGCGGCTTCGCGGCGGCCCGGTCCAGCGGGCAGGCGTCCGCCGGCTACGGCCGCTTCGACGACATGGTGGCCGGGCTGACCGTGGCCACCCCCGTCGGCACACTGGAGCTCGGCCGGGCGCCCCGCTCCGCGGCGGGGCCGGACCTGCGGCAGCTCGTCCTCGGCTCCGAGGGCGCGTTCGGCGTCATCACCTCGCTGCGCCTGCGGGTACGCCCCGCGCCCGCCGAGAAGGTCTACGAGGGCTGGCGCTTCCCGTCGTTCCGTGAGGGCGCCGCCGCGCTGCGCGCGCTCGCCCAGGACGGGCCGCTGCCCACGGTGCTGCGGCTGTCGGACGAGACCGAGACCATGGTCGGCCTGGCCCGGCCCGACGCGCTGGGCGGAGGCGGGTCGGGCTGCCTGGTGATCGCCGGCTACGAGGGCGCGTCCGTGGCCGCCGTCCGGGCCGGGGCGGGGGCGGTGCTCGCGCGGCACGGCGGCGAGCCCCTCGGCGAGGAGCCGGGGCAGGCGTGGGAGCGGGGCCGGTACTCGGCGCCGTACCTGCGTGACTCGCTGCTGGCCGCCGGCGCGACCGTGGAGACGCTGGAGACCGCCTGCTTCTGGTCGGGGCTGCCCCGCCTGTACGACGCGGTGCGGCTGGCGCTGCTCGGCGCGCTCGGGTCGCCGCTGGTGATGTGCCACATCTCCCACGTGTACGAGACCGGCGCGTCGCTGTACTTCACCGTGGTGACCGCCCAGCACGGCGACCCGGTGGAGCAGTGGGCCACGGCCAAGCGAGCCACCCTGGAGGCGATCGCCGGGGCGGGCGGGACTGTGTCGCACCACCACGGCGTCGGCCGCGACCACCTGGAGGCGTACGCGCGGGAGCTGGGGCCGGTGGGCGTCGAGGTGCTGCGGGCCGTCAAGGCGCGGCTGGACCCGGAGGGAGTGCTCAACCCCGGCGCGCTGGTGCCCTGACCGGCCTTCCGGCGGCGGCTCGCGTGGGAGCGGGCAGCTCAGGGGGGCGGGTCGATGGCGGCCTCTGCCTCCCGCGCCGTGGCCGCGGCCTCGCCGTACCGGTGCAGCGCCTCGTACGTCTCCGCCAGGGTCCCCAGGCACATCACCAGCGCCGGGCCGCCCAGCGAGCGGGCCAGCGCGGCGGCCTCCAGCGCGTACGGCAGCGCCTCCCCGGGCCGCCCGCGCCCGAGCATCACCCGGGCCGCCGAACGCAGCGAGCGGACCAGCAGCGCCGTGTGCGCGGCCGGGTCCGCGGCGGCCAGCGCGCGGCTGCGCATGACCGCCTCCACGACACAGCGGACCCGCGCCCGGCTCCACCGCCACCGCATGTGCGCCAACGCCAGCAGCCCTTCGACGGCGGCCACCTCCGAGGTGTCCCGCCGGGTCGTATCGTCCGGACCGTTCCGGGCCATGGCAGCCCCTCCCGCGGCCGACAACCGCTTGCTTGGGGCGTGAGGCTACACATGGGAACCTTCCGTGTCGAGAGCGGCACGGAGCGTTCGGGATGCGCGCCGGAAAGATCACGGTAAAGATATGGTCATGGTGGAAGCGGCGGCCGAACGCGGAAAGCAGCTCTCGTCCCGGGTGTCCGAAGAAGGGGCAGGCTGGGCCTGTTCCCGGATCGGCACGTTCGACCGGCTGCGGCCCAAGCGGAAGGGCTTCACCTGGCTGGACCCGCGCACACTGTGGCGCTCGCGCAACGAGATCCTGGCCGGACTGTTCGGCGACCCATCCCCAGAGGTCCGGGAGCGCTGGGTCACCGGCCGGCTCGACCAGGGTGCCGACCCCGGATTCCGCGTCCGGCCCGGCCTGGGCGCCGCCTTCGACTTCATCCTGCTCGGCGACACCGGCGAGGGCGACGCCTCGCAGTACGCGGTCGTGCCCGGCCTGCTGCGGATAGGGCAGGGGACGTCGTTCGCGGTGGTGGCCAGCGACGTCATCTACCCGGCCGGATCGGGCAACGAGTACAGGGACAAGTTCTTCCGCCCGTACCAGGACTACGACGCCCCCATCTACGCGATCCCCGGCAACCACGACTGGTACGACGGGCTCGGCGGCTTCATGCGGGTCTTCTGCGACGCGCCGCCGCTCAAGCCAGGCCCGGCCGGCGGAGGGCTGCGCGGGCTCCTCTGGCGCAGGCCCGAGACCATCGACGAGTCCCGCCTGGCCGAAGCCCGCAAGCTGCGCTCGCGCCCCTCCCAGCAGGCCGCCGGCCCGGCCGCCCAGCCCGGCCCGTACTGGGCGATCGAGAGCGAGAGCCTGCTCGTCGTCGGCGTCGACACCGGCATCAGCGGCGCCATCGACCGGCGGCAGGCCGCCTGGTTACGCGAGGTGTCCCTGGACCCCCGGCCCAAGATCCTCGTCACCGGCAAGCCGATCTACACCCGTAACGAGTACAAACCCTCGCCGTTGGAGGACGGCGGCACGATCGACGACATCGTGCGCGACCCCCGCCACCGCTACGTGGCCGCCATCGGCGGCGACGTGCACAACTACCAGCGCTACCCCGTCCGGGTGGGCGACCGGGTCATCCAGTACGTCGTGTCCGGCGGCGGGGGCGCGTTCATGCACGCCACCCACACCATCGGCCGGGTGGACGTCGCCGGCGTCCACGAGGACGACTTCAAGTGCTACCCGCTGCGCGGCGACTCCCTGTCGTTCTACAGCCAGCTCTACGCCAGGCGGCTGCGCATGAAGTGGCTCTACCTCACGCCGGCCGAGGCGGCCTGCGTCATGTCCGAGCGCATCGGCAACACCCCGGTCCGGCCCATCGAGTCGCCGGTGCGGATCACGCCGCGCGTCAAGTGGGCGGCGCGGCTGCTCGGGTCCTGGCCGTGGCCGCTGCGGCTGCCGGTCGGCCGGGTCTTCCACCGCTACCTGTCGGAGCTGTCCGACTGGGACACGCCCCCGTTCTTCAAGCAGTTCCTGCACATGTCGGTCACGCCGGACGCGCTCACCCTCCGCTGCTTCGCCGCCACCGGCTGCCTGGACCAGGAACTGGAGCCACCCCTGGAGGACGAGGTCCGGATCGCTTTGTCGTAGGCGCCTGGCACGCTGGGGGCGTGTACGCGGTGGTGGCGGGGGAGGCGGTGCTCCCTGTGGGGTCTTCCGATCGGCCGGGCTCCTCCGGTGATCTCGCGGGGGCCGTGCGGGAGCTGGAGCGGGAGCGGCCCCGCTGGGTGTGGGCCGACGCCCGGGAGGACTACCCGCCGCTGCTGCGCGCCGGCGTGCGCGTCTCCCGCTGCCATGACCTCGCCCTCACCGAGGGGCTGCTGCTGGGCTTCGAGGGGCGCCACGGCGAGCCGCGCTCCGCCCGCGCCGCCCACGCCCGCCTGCACGGTCTTCCGGTGCCCGAGGAGCGGCCGAGCGAGCCGGACACCCTGTTCGCGCCCGAGCCGCTGGGCGCGGACGCCGTCGCCGAGGTGCTGGCCGACCAGTTGCGCCGCATCGAGGCGCTGCCCGACCCCGGCCGCTTCAGGCTGCTGGTCGCCGCCGAGTCGGCGGGCGCGCTCATCGCCGCGGAGATGGGCCACGACGGCATGCCGTGGCGGCGCGACGTGCACGACGCGCTGCTGACCGACCTGCTCGGGCCGAGACCCGTCCACGGGATGCGGCCCGCCCGGCTCCAGGCGCTGGCCGACGAGGTGTCGGCGGCGTTCGGCCACCCGGTCAACCCCGACTCGGTGCAGCAGCTGGTCAAGGCGTTCAAGGGGGCGGGCGTGGCGCTGAAGAGCACCCGCTCCTGGGAGCTCAAGCAGGTCGACCATCCCGCCGTCGCGCCGCTGCTCGCCTACAAGGAGCTGGCCCGCCTGCACAGCTTCCACGGCTGGGCGTGGGCCGACCAGTGGGTGCGCGACGGGCGGTTCCGTGCCGAGTACGTGGTGGGCGGCGTGGTGTCCGGGCGGTGGGCCACCTCGGGCGGCGGGGCGCTGCAGATCCCCAAGGTGATGCGGCGGGTGGTCGTGGCCGACGAGGGGTGGACCCTGGTCGTGGCCGACGCCGCCCAGCTGGAGCCGCGGGTGCTCGCCGCGATGGCCGGCGACGTGGGGCTCGCCAGGGCGGCGGGCGAGATCGACCTGTACTCCGCGCTGGCCCAGGCGTTCGGCGGTGACCGCGGCCACGCGAAGATCGCGATGCTGTCCGCGATGTACGGCGGCACCAGCGGCGACGCCCCCAAGCTGCTCGCCATGATGCGCCAGCGCTTCCCCCGCGCCTACCAGTTCGTCGAGGACGCCGCCAAGGCGGGCGAGGAGGGCCGGCTGGTGCGCTCCTGGCTGGGCCGCACCTGCCCGCCCCCGTCGGAGCGCTGGCGCGGGCTCGTCTCGGGCCCCGAGGGCGGCCGGGCCACGCGCGACCGCGGCCGGTTCACCCGCAACTTCGTGGTCCAGGCCACGGCCGCCGAGTGGGCGCTCGCGCTCATGGCGGTGCTGCGCGGGCTGCTGCCGGACCCGGCCAGGCTGGTGTTCTTCCAGCACGACGAGGTGATGGTGCACTGCCCCCTGGAGCAGGCCCAGGAGGTGATCGACGCGGTGGCCGCGGCGGCGGCGGAGGCGACGCGGCTGGTGTTCGGCCGCACGCCGGTGCGCTTCCCGATGGAGGCGGTGGCGGTCACGTCCTACGCCGACGCCAAGTGACCCACCAGGTGGCTCCCTGATTGGCGGGCTCCTCCCGCGCCGTCCCCCAGGGACTCAGCGGCCGCGGCCATGGACGGCCGGCACCGGCTCGCCGCGGCGCGTCCGGGCGTGGGCGACGGCCAGCCACAGCGCCGCCAGCGTCACCATCACGCCCACCACCAGGCCGAGCGTCCCGTACGACAGCCCGCCCACGATCGCGCCGGCCACGACCGTGCCGGTGGCGCCGCAGACGTTCATCAGCAGGTCCGACAGGCCCTGGACGGCGGGCCGGCGCTCCACCGGCACCGACTCGCTGAGCAGCGCCGACCCGGCGACCAGCCCGCACGACCAGCCCAGCCCGAGCAGGACCAGCGCGGTGGTGACCTGCCACACGCGGTGCCCGGCCGTGCCCGCCAGGGCCGCCGAGCTCAGCAGCAGCGACATGCCGAGCAGCAGCACCGGCACCTTGCCCGCCTTGTCGGACAGCCAGCCCACCACGGGTGACAGGACGTACATGCCGGCGATGTGCAGGCTGATCACCAGGCCGATGACGTCCAGGTTCGAGCCGTCGTGGTGGAGCTTGACCGGGGTCATCGACATCACCGAGACCATCGCGGTGTGGCTGACCGCGACCATGACGAGCGCCCGCCGGGCCATCGGGGTGGAGCGCAGCGTCTCCCAGGCCGGGCGGATCGTCCGCACGCGACCGGCGGGGACAGGGCGGGCGCCGTCGCGCTCGCGGGCCAGTTTGAGCGGGTCGGGACGCAGCCCGGCCACCACGATGACGAGCGCCAGCGCGAACGCGAGGGCCGCGAACGCGAACGGCCCGGCCTTCTCCGCCAGCCCCGCGTCGACGCCGATCTGGTCGGCGGGCCTGGCCAGGTTGGGGCCGGCGACGGAGCCGAACGTGGCCGCCCACACCACGAGCGACAGGTGCCGGGCGGCGTGCCCGTCGGGGGACAGGTCGGTCGCGGAGTAGCGGGCGGCCAGGTTGCCCGCGCTGCCGCCGCCGACGAGGACGAGCCCGGCGAGCAGGAGCGGCCAGTTGCGGATCGCGATGGCGGCGACGGACAGGACGCAGCCGGCGAGCGCGGCCACGTACGCCAGCGACAGGCCCGCCCGCCTCCCGCCGCGCGCGGCCGCCCTGGCCGCCGGCAGCGCCAGCAGCGCCGCGCCGAGCACGGTCGCGGTGCCCGCGAAGCCGCTGACGACCGTCGAGCCGGACAGCTCGTCCACCACCACCGAGCTCAGCGCCAGGCCGACCGCCACGCCCACGCCGCCGACGATCTGCGCGCCGGACAGGACGGCGAGGGTACGGCGCTGAATTCCGCGAATGTCGTCCTGGGGGGAGATCGGGGATTGCGTGGGGGCGCTGCTCACCTGTGAAGTCTCCCATAGCCCACAAGATCCCCCTAAAGGGGACAAGGCGCCTTTACGGTGCGCAGCTCCAATGTCGGGAAAGGTCAGAGGAGGGTCACCGGATCGCCCTGGGTGAGGGTGCCGCGGTTGTCCGGGATGAGGTTGACGCCGAACCAGACCTTGCCGTCCCAGCGGCGGTGGCGGGCGAGGGTGCGCGTGGGCTCCTTGCCCCGGACGAGCGTCACCGGGTCGATCGTCGTGAACACGCACCGGTCGCAGCCCTTGCTGACCCGGAAGCCGACCTCGCCGATCCGCACCCGCTTCCAGGTGTCCTCCGCGAACGGCTCGGGCACGCCGTCGATCACCACGTTCGGCCGGAAGCGGCGCATCGACAGCGGCGCCCGGGGCTCCTCGCCCCGCTCGGCGGCCGTCCGCGCGATCCAGTCGTTGAGCTGGTCCAGCGAGGCCGTGGTGGTGAGCAGCAGCGGGTAGGCGTCGGCCAGGCTCACACGGTCCTCGGGGCGGCCGTACAGGGGATCGACGGGACGGCGGGTGGGGTCGTCCTGCCAGGCCAGCCGGGCGGGCACCCCGATCAGCGCCGACAGCCACGCCGCCGCCTCGTCGCCGCAGTCGGACAGCTCCACGGGGATCTTCGCCATGACCACCCTGACGCGGCCGCCGGCCGTCCCGCGCGGCGGGACCACGCGCAGGGGCGGCGCGTGCGGCCCGGTCAGCGTGAGCGCGTCGGGGCCGAGCTCGGCCACGCAGGCGAGCAGCCGCTCGTGCACACGGCCCGTCAGGATCTCGCCGTCCTCGCCGACGACGAGGTAACGCCGGTCGCCGGCCAGCCCCCACGGCTCGACCTCGGCCCGCCGCACCTGGTGCCCGCCGGTGGACTTCACGGGGTAGAAGTGGATGCTCGCGAGCCTCATGCGGTGACCGTACCGCACGGCCTGCGCCGTCCCGCCGGGCCGCCCGTGGGGGCCGTTCGTGGGGGGCGAAACGTCAGGACGTCGGGCGGAAGGTCTCCAGGAACACCTTGCGGGTCTGGGCCTGGTCGTCCCAGGTCAGCTCGGGCATGTCAAAGGTGATCTTGAACGCCGACTTGTCGTCGATCGTGACGTACCGGGTCAGCGCGTGCATCGGGACGCCGTTGGAGCGCGTGTACGTGTACTCCCAGTCCGCGGCCTTCCACGTGCGGAACTGCGTGGCCTGCAGCTGCACCTGGATGTAGCCTTCGACGCCGCCGTCCGACTCGGCGCGGCCCAGCTCGGCCAGGCCGCCGTCCGGCTGCGACGGCGCCGGCTCGATCACGATCCGCATGCCGGAGTCCTTCGGCCCCGCGAACGTCGTGCCGTCCCCGGACGTGGCCGGCTTCCACGCGGTGGGCACGGCCGCCTTGAACCCGGGCGGCGTGTGCTCCTTGTAGCCCTCCGGCACGGTCACCGCCTGGAGCGGCGCCGCCGTGGCGGCGGGCTCCGAGGCGGCGCCCGGGGTCGCGGCCGAGGACCGGGTGCCCGCGGGCGAGTCCGTGCCGGAGCCCGGCGCGCCTTCGAGGACCCCAAGTCGTACTTCCGGCACATCGCCGAGCTGTCGCACGACGAGGCCACGAAGTTCGCCGTCAACGTCTGGCGCGACATCA
>NZ_JBEXDT010000041.1:0-68734 GCF_040605905.1 Nonomuraea sp. NPDC005501
TCCTGATCGTCGTGTCGGCCAGGTTCGGGCGGGTGATGTGGACGTACGAGGAGATGCCGTACGCCCTCATCCTCAAGCATGTCGGGGTGCTCTTCTGCGGCCCCGGCTGAGGTCGGCCGTCGCGGCCACCACCGCGGCCTCGCTGCGCCCGTCGAGCCGGGCGGTCGGCTCGTCCAGCAGCAGCACCGGGGCGTGCGGACGGCAGAAGGCCCGGGCCAGGGCGACCCGCTGCCGCTGCCCGGCCGACAGGTTGGCGCCGCGCTCGCCCACCTGGGCGTCGTAGCCGCCGGGCAGTCGCTCGACGAACTCGTCGGCGCGCGCGGCCGCCGCCGCCCGCCGTACGTCCTCCTGGGACGCCTCGGGGGCTCCCAGCCGGATGTTGTCCGCCACCGACGTCGCGAACAGGTGGGGGCGCTGCGGCACGAACGCCAGCCGGTCGCGCCACGCGCCCGGGTCGAGGTCGCGCAGGTCGGCGCCGTCCACGAGCACGCGGCCCTCCGACGGCTGGACGAAGCCGAGGAGCAGGTGGAGCAGCGTGCTCTTGCCGCCGCCGCTCTCGCCGACCAGCGCGACGCGCTCGCCCGGCTCGATGGTGAGGGAGACGCCGGACAGGGCCGCGTCGTCCCGGCCGGGGTAGCGCACCGTGACGTCGTGGAGCTCGATCCGCGGCGGCTCGCGCCCCGGCGGTGCGGCCCCGTCCCGGGACCCGGCGGGGCCGGCGGTCCGGTCGGGGACGGCTCGGGACTCGGCGGGGTCGGCGGTCAGATCCGGAACGGCTCGGGGCTCGGCGGGGTCGGCGGTCCGGTCCAGGACGGCGAAGGCGGCGTCGGCGGCGGCCACGCCCTCCATCGAGGCGTGGAAGCGCGTGCCCATGACCCGCAGCGGCAGGTACGCCTCGGGCGCCAGCAGCAGCACCAGCAGCGCCGTCGTCAGGTCCAGCGACCCGCCCAGCAGCCGCAGCCCGATCGGCACGGCCACCAGCGCCAGCGACAGCGACGCGCACAACTCCAGGACGAGCGACGACAGGAACGCCACCCGCAGGGTCCGCATGGTCGCCGAGCGGTGGGCGTCGGCGACCTGCCGGATGACCGTCGCCTGGTAGCGGGCCCGGCCGAAGGCGCGCAGCGTCGGCAGCCCGCGCACCACGTCGAGGAAGTGCCCGCCGAGCCGGGACAGCGCATGGAACTGCCGCTCGGTGACCGCCTTGGTCGTCATGCCCACCAGCGCCCCGAACACCGGGATCAGCGGCAGCGTCACCAGCACGATCACCGCGCTGGTCAGGTCGGCGGCGAACAGCCGGACCAGCACCGCCACCGGCACCACCCCGGCGACGGCCACGGCCGGCAGGTAGCCGGTCAGGTAGGCGTCGAGCCGGTCGAGGCCGCGGCCGGCGAGCGTCACCAGCTCGCCGGAGCGGTGGCCGCTCAGCCGCGCCGGGCCGAGCTCCTGGAGCCGGCCCAGCAGCCGCCGCCGCAGGGCGGACTTCACGCCGGTGGCGGTGCGTCCGCCGAAGACGCCCTGCGTCCAGGCCAGCAGGGCGCGCAGCGCGACCACGGCGACGAGGCCGGCCAGCGCCGTGGCGGCGAACCTGCCGGACAGCACTCCGGCCAGCAGCTCGGCCTGCACCAGCACGAGCAGGCCGGCGATGACCGCGGCGGCCAGGGTGACGGCCAGGTGGCGGCGTACCGACTGCTCGGCCCGCATGAGCCGGAGGAGATCCTTGTGCACGTGTCCTCAGAAGAACGAGGGGGCCGGGACGGCGCCTCTCCCGGGGCGGAAGACGCGCCACACCCATACTTGCGCGCCGACCATGACGGGCGCGAACGGCAGGATCATGAGACCCATCACACCCAGCGTAGAAGACGGGGCGCTGTGGTCGAGCAGGTACGGGAGGCAGGACGCGAGCACGGCGAGCACGGGCACCGCCGCGGCGAGTCCCGACAGGGCGAGGGCGCGCCCGGAGCGGGTGATGCCGGCGGTCTCGGGCGCGCGCCAGCCGAGGAACGTCCAGCCGTGCCAGGCGAACAGCAGCGTCACGACCACGCCCAGGAGCAGCCCGATCGGGTGGAGCAGCGAGGAGCCGAAGCCCGTGGCGACGGCGTGCAGCGTGACGCCCCAGCCGAACGACAGCCCCAGCGACCCCAGCATGATCATCAGGTCCCAGAACCGCCGCCAGCCCGCCCCGTCGATCCGGCGCCGGAACCACAGCCCGGCGTCCCGCACGACCCAGGACAGCAGCATGGCGACCACCATCGGGTAGAGGCCGAACAGCACCTCGCCCTCCAGGCTCGGGTACACGCCGAACAGGGCGCCGGCGACGGCCACCAGCCACACCTCGTTGGCCAGCACGAACGGCGCCATGGCGGCCACCATGCGGTCGCGGGTCTCCTGGGTCCGGCCGATCACCGGCATGAGCAGCCCCACGCCGAGGTCGAAGCCCTCCAGCGCGAAGTAGCCGGCGAGCAGCAGCGTGAAGACGACGAACCAGATCAGTTCCATCGGGGGTGACTCCTAGTAGCTCAGCGCGGGGGCGGGCCGCTCCTCGGCGGCGCCCAGGTCGAGGTCGCGCGGGCCCCGCCTGACCAGCCGGGCGATGAGCGCGTAGTCGGTCAGGGCGAGCAGCCCGAGCACGACGGTGAAGCCGACGAGCGAGGCGGTGATCATGCCCGGGGTCAGGCCGGGGGACAGGGCGTCGGCCACGGTCAGCTTCTCCCAGACCATCCACGGCTGGCGGCCGATCTCCCTGGCCAGCCAGCCGCAGATGGCCAGGGCGAACGGCACGGGCGTCAGGATCATGAGGAAGCGGTGCGTCCACCGCCAGCGCGGCAGGAAGCGGACCAGCGGCAGCATGAAGAACACCGCCACGAGGAAGAGCAGGTTGCCGATCTCCATCATCAGGGCGAGCGGCGTGCTCGCGGTGTCGCCCTTGAACTTGCCCTCCTGCAGGCCGCCGAACTGGGCGTACCCGAAACCGACGGTGAGCGTGATGCCGATGGCCGCGGTGACGACGCCGGTCCGCATCGAGCGGGTGAAGAACGCCACGTCCTCGGTGCCGCGGCGCAGCCGGTAGGCGCTCGCGCCGACCAGCACCATGCCGGCGGTGAACAGGGCCGCGCTGATCACATGGGGGAAGGCGAAGACCAGGGTCTTGTTCGTGAAGAGGGCGGCGGCGTCGACCAGCTCCATTCGGCCGCCGCGCTCGACGGCGCCGGCGGGGTTCTGGAGGAAGGAGTTGGCCGCCATGATGAAGTAGGCGCTGGCGTACGCGGTGACCGTGACGGCCCAGATGCACGCCAGGTGCAGCCACTTCGGCAGACGGCCCCACCCGAAGATCCACAGTCCGAGGAACGTGGACTCCAGGAAGAACGCGATGAGCGTCTCCATGGCCAGGGGCGCGCCGAACACGTCTCCGGCGTAGTGGGACAGCCCGCTCCAGGACAGCCCGAACTGGAACTCCATCACCAGGCCGGTCACGATCCCGACCGCGTAGTTGGTGACGTAGAGCTGCCCCCAGAACCTGGTCGCCCGCTCGCGCTCGGGGGTGCCGGACAGCGCCCATCGCGTGTGCATGATCGCCACCAGGGGCGCGAGTCCGAGCGTGAGCAGGACGAACAGGAAGTGGAGGCTTCCCGTCACCGCGAACTGCGTTCGCGCCAGGTCCAGCACGTCCATGCGCGTCAACTCCTTATCAAGACAGCCTACATGTAGGGAGTCTACATGTAGGCTGTCTATATGACGCATGGTTGCCTAGGATCGAGGGCATGAACCCCGACGCGCTCCGCGGCCACATGGACGCTCTGTTGCTGTCCGTGGTGGAGGCCGGGCCGCTGCACGGCTACGCCATCATCGAGGCGCTGCAAGAGCGGAGCGGGGGTGCGCTGACCGTGCCGACGGGGACGGTGTACCCGGCGCTGCGCAGGCTGGAGCGCATCGGCTACCTGTCCAGCGAGTGGGCCACGGTCGGCGGTCGCAAGCGCCGCACCTACCGGCTCACCGACTCCGGGCGCAAGCGGCTGGAGGGGGAGCGGTCGGCGTGGCAGGAGTTCACCAGCGCCATCGGCAGCGTCCTGCGGCCCGGCGCCTCATCGTCCTGAGGCGCGCGGCTGAGCGCCGGCGTCGTCCTGAGGCGCGCGGCTGAGCGCCGGCATCGTCCTGAGGCGCGCGGCTCAGCGCCGGCTCGTCCCGTGGCGGGCCGTACCGGTCAGGCGGTGGCGGGGGCCGTGCGGGTCAGGCGCAGGCAGCGGGTGGCGCCGTACAGCTGCACGCCCCAGAAGGCCGACGTCACCAGCTCGGCCAGCATGACCGGCACCAGGGTGTCGAAGTCGCTCGGCAGGCCGGAGACGGCGGTGAGCGCCGAGCTCAGCAGGCCGCACAGCGGAAGCAGGATCATGACGGCCAGCCCGAGGGAGCGGGTGACGAGCCGGGGCCGCCGGATCCACCGGCCGCCGCGGCTCAGCGCCGCCAGCGCGAACCCGCCGTACACGCCGCCCCCGGCCTGCAGGCAGTCGAGCACCCGCGCGATCGGCCCGTACCAGGCCGGCCGGTCCTCCCAGGCGGCGCCGGAGTCGGGGTAGATGCGCCAGACCATCGACCAGATGAGGACGCTCACGGGCAGGCTGAGGAACAGCACCGCCGCCAGGCGCCGGCCCGCCGCCGCGGTCAGCTCGTCCTGGTAGCCGGGGGCGATCTCCGCCACCTCGCCGAACTCCGCCACGGCCATCCGCTCGGCCTCGGCGCGGTCGAACCCCTCCGCCTCCAGAGCGTCGGCCGCGTCGGCCAGGCTGTCACGTGCCTCGACGACCAGATCGCGCTTGGGGCCGGCGGGTCCCGCCAGCGCCCTGCCGAGATCGGCCACGTAGTCGTCGATCAGCATGTCCCCAGTGTACGGGCCACCTCTTCGGGGGCCCATCCGGGTTTTCCCCGATCCTCCGTGGCTCCGCCCCCTTGGTCCCCGGCGAGCACGGCCCTCGCTCCGCTCGGACGTCCCGTGCGGGGCCTGCGCCCCTCGCCCCCGCCGGACGATCAAGGTGCGTTCACTCACCGGGGATCGGCCGGTCGGCGGCCCGTCCGTCTGGCGATCAGCACCTCGGTCAGCAGCTCCTGCTCCCACCGCCCCGCCGGATTGTCGGCGAGCAGCGCCTCCCGGAGCGCCTCGACGAAGGCGTGCAGCCGGTCGCCGAGCGCGGCGGGCGAGCTGTAGGAGTAGGAGAGCTGGAGCCCGACCAGCCCGTCCACGTCCCAGCTCAGCCGGCGCGTGAACGTCCGCGACTCCAGGTGGTCGAACGGTGAGGCGGCCAGGACATCGCGGTGGGGCTCGGCGGTGGCGTGAAAGGAGGTGGCCGCCGCACTCATGCCGAGGCCGAAGTCCGCGCATACCCGCTGCTCGACCGGCTGCCATGGCTGGGCGTTCGGTTGCCACGGCTCTCCCCGCCGGCTGACCGGGCCGATCAGCGCCACCGAGCCGCGGGGCGGCAGCAGCTCGTCCAGGTCCGCCAGCACCGCCCTGCGGTCCATCCAGTGGAACGACCTGCCCATCACCACGTGATCGAACGGCGGCAGCGCGCGCAGCGTGGTCGAGTCGCCGCGCAGCCACGTGATGGTGGGGGCGCCGGCGGCCAGCCGCCGGCCTGCCGCGAGCATCTCCTCCGCCGGGTCCACGGCGAGCACCGTTCGCACCCGGCCGGCGAGCGGGACCGCGATCGTCCCCGGACCGCAGCCCAGGTCCAGCACCCGGCTGTCCGGGCCGAGCGCTCGGGCCAGGTGCTCGATCGCCGCTTCCCCGTACGCGGGGCGATACCTGGCGTAGTACGGCGCGGCGCCGCCGAACAACTCCTCCACGCACCAGAACCCTAGACGAACCCGGCCCCGGCCGGGCCTGCCGTTCAGTCCTGCCGGGATCCTCCGCCACCCCCGTGGCGCAGCGGCCGGCCCACCTCGTGCAGATGGCGCAGGGCCTGCCCCCAGGACGCGAACAGCCCGCACTCGGCGTATTCGACGCCCAGCGAGCGGCAGTAGTCGCGCACGATGGGCTGGGCCCTGCGCAGGTTCGCGCTGGGCATGCCGGGGAACAGGTGATGCTCGATCTGGTAGTTCAGGCCGCCGAGCGCGACGTCCATGAGGCGCCCACCGCTGACGTTCCTGGAGGTCAGCACCTGACGGCGGAGGAAGTCGAGCTCGTCCTGCGCGGTCAGCACCGGCATGCCCTTGTGGTTGGGAGCGAACGTGCAGCCCAGGTAGACGCCGTAGCAGGCCTGGTGGACGGCCAGGAAGGCCAGCGCCTTGGCCGGCGGCAGCACCACGAACAGCGCACCCGCGTAGGCCAGGACGTGCGCGACGAGCAGCAGCCCCTCGGCGAGGCGGTTCTTCAGCGCCGGGCGGCGCAGCGCGCGGAAGCTCGACACCTTCAGGTTGACGCCCTCCAGTGTGAGCAGCGGGAAGAACAGCCACGCCTGCCGGCGCCCGACCAGGCGCGGCAGCCCGCGCGCGGCCTCGGCCTGCTTCCGCGACCAGAGGAGGATGTCCGGCGAGACGTCGGGATCGTGGTCCTCGTGGTTGGGGTTGGCGTGGTGGCGGGTGTGCTTGTCCATCCACCAGCCGTAGCTGAGGCCGACGGCCAGGTTGCCGACCAGCAGCCCCGCGATCCTGGCGGTACGGCGCGAACGGGAGATCTGGCCGTGCGCGAGGTCGTGGGCCAACAGCGTGACCTGGGCGAAGGCCACAGCCAGCAGCACCGCCACCGGCATCTGCCACCAGGAGTCCCCCACCACGGCGAACGCCGCCCAGCTCCCCACGAACAGGGTCGCGACCAGTCCGATCCGGACCGCGTAGGAGCCGGGCCGCCGTTCCAGCAGCCCCGCCTCCGCGACGCGGCGCGACAATCTCGCGAAGTCGCTGCCCCGCTGCGGGCGGGACGCCTCCACCACAGTCACATCTGTCTCCCATGCTGACGAAGCCGGTCATGCGTGATCGCTTGCCAGCATCGCGCGAGCCAGGGGGTGCGCGGACCCCCGCTGTCGCCCGTTCTTCCGGTAGTGCCAGCCCTACCACCGAAGCGAGAACGCCGGAAGGCGACTCACAGGCCCGATCGTGCTCCGGGCCACGGGGGTTCGCGATGTGTCAGGGAACAAGAATGATCTTGCCGCGGGTCCGGCCCGTCTCGCTCCGGTGGTGGATCGAGGCCAGTTCCGCCAGCGGGTGGGACTCGGCGATGTCGACGGCGAGGTCCCCGGCATCGACCAGGCGGACGAGCCGTGAAAGCTGGGCGGGGTCGTTGCGGGTCACGAAGTGTCCGGAGAAGGGGGAGGGGAGGGGGACGGTGATGGACACCGCCACACCGCCCGGCCGCAGCAGTGCCGCCAGCTCGGCGGCGGCGTCCGGGGTGATCGGGGCAAGGTTGATCACGGCGTCGACCTCGCCCGGCAGCGGCTCGACGGTGTAGTCGACGACCTGGTCGGCGCCCAGGGCGCGTACCGCGGCGGCGCTGCGCGGGCCGGCCGTGGCGATCACGGTCGCGCCCGCGTGCCTGGCCAGTTGCACGGCGAACCCGCCGACCCCGCCGCCGGCGCCGTTGATCAGCACGCGCCGGCCCGCGCCCACCTGGGCGTGCTCGAACAGCGCCTGCCATGCGGTCAGCCCGGCGACCGGGATCGCCGCGGCGTCGGCGAGGGGGATCGCGGACGGCGCCGCGGCCAGCACGTCCGCCGGGGCGGTGACGTACTCGGCGGCCGTCCCGCCTCCGTCCAGCCGGCCGATCACCCGGTCGCCCGGGGCCCACCCGGTCACGCCGGAGCCGACGGCCGCGACCGTGCCGGAGACGTCCCAGCCCAGCGTGTACGGCAACGCCACCGGCAGCACGGCGCGCAGCATCCCGGCCCGCAGCGCCGTCTCCGACGGGTTGAACGAGGTCGCGGCGACGCGGATGAGCACCTCGCCGGGACCGGGCGACGGCAGCGGCGCCTCCTCGTGGCGGACGACCTCCGGCCCGCCGTAGGAGTGGATGCGCGCGGCCCGCATGGTGGCCCGGAACGCGTGGGCGTGCTCGGCGGCCCAGGAGCGGAACGTGCGCGCGGCGCTCCCGGTGACCCGCTCCACGGTGGCGGTGACCGGTGCAGGGCCGCCGGTCATCTCGGCCTGCGCGCGCAGGACGCCGTCCACGGCCTCGGCGGGCCAGCCGCGGGCGAGCATGCTCCGTCGCGCGTCCTGCGGTGAGGTCTCCTCCCAGCGCACCGGACGGCCGATCGCCTCACCGATGACGCGCGCCTGCTCGGCCTGGGTCAGTGACTGCGGCCCGGTCAGCTCGTGGACGGCGCCGTCGTGCCCGTCGCCGGTCAGCGCCCGCACCGCGACCGCGGCGATGTCCCGTTCGTGCACCGGGGACATGGCGGCCCGGCCGTACGGTTCGCGCACCACGTCCCCGGTGCGGATCTGCCCGGTCCAGCGCAGGGCGTTGGCCGCGAAGGCGTGCGGGCGCAGGACCGTCCATTGCAGCCCGGACCCGGCGACGAGCCGCTCGGCCTGCCGTTCGTGGTCGCGGACGGCCGCCGACGACAGGTAGACCACCCGGCGGGCGTGCTCGGCGATCATCGCCAGCACCGGTTCCAGCCCCTCTGCCGAGGCGAACGGCCAGACCAGGAACACCGCCTCGACGCCCTCGACGGCGGCGCCCAGGGAGCCGGGCACGGTCAGGTCCCCGCGCACGCCCTCCACCGCGGGCGGCAGATCGGCCGGTTCCCGGCTCAGGGCGCGAACGCCGGCTCCGGCCTCCACCAGTTGGCGGGTCACGTGGCGGCCGACCGTGCCGGTCGCCCCGGTGACCAGTATCTGTCGCGGCATCACACTGCTCCCTTTCGACGATCTCTACTGATCGTCAACCGTAGGGGGAGGAGGAGGCATGACCAATGCTGCAATGTCTCCGTTTCATGCGTGATCGTCTTGTGTTAGCTTCTCCGGGTGGACGTGCTCAGCGACGCGATCGCGATCATGCGCTCCGGGCGGCCCCGCTCGGCGCGCGTCGCCTGGCGGGCCCCGTGGGGACAGCGTTTCCCCGCGGTGCCGGGATCGGCGGGTTTCCAGGTGATCCTGCAGGGCTCCTGCCGGCTTGTCCCGCCCTCCGGCGACCCCCTCGTGCTCGGGGCCGGCGATGTGGTGTTCTTCCCCCACGGCCACGGGTACGGCCTCGCGGACAGCCCGTCGACGCCGCTCGCCGAGCCCGCGTGCGACCCGCTGGAGGACGCCGGCCTGTTCGTCTCCGACTCCGCCGGGCACGACGGGCCCCTCACCGTGACCCTGTGCGGCGGTTACCGGCTCGACCCCCGCCACGCCCACCCTCTGCTGCGCGACCTGCCCGAGACGATCCACCTGCCCGCCCGGCCGGGCCGCCATCCCGAGCTGCGCGCGGCCGTCGACCTGCTCGGCAACGAGGTCGGCGACCCCCGCCTCGGCGCGGACACCGTCGTGCTCGCCCTGCTCGACATGCTGCTGCTCTACATCTTGCGCGCCTGGTTCGAGGAGCGTCCCGCGCAGGAGAGCGGCGCCGGCTGGGCCAGGGCGCTGACCGACCCGGCGGTCAGCGCCGCCCTGCGGGCCGTCCACGGCGACCCCGCCCACCCGTGGACCGTCCAGACCCTCGCCGCCGAAGCCGGCCTGTCCCGCGCGGCCTTCTCCCGCCGCTTCACCACGCTGGCCGGCAGACCGCCCCTGACGTACCTGACCTGGTGGCGCCTGACCATCGCGGCCGAGCTTCTGCGCGCGGGCGACGCCCCGCTCGGCGAGGTGGCCGCCCGCGTCGGCTACGGCTCCGAGTTCGCCTTCGCCAACGCCTTCAAGCGCCAGTTCGGCATCGCGCCCGGCAGGTACCGCCGCCAGAGCTCCATCGACTCGCTCCGTGAGGCCGCTCCCGGTCGCTGAGTCGCGGCCCGTTCCACGCTCGCCCGCCCCGCGGCGCGTGGCGCGAGGCGAGTGAGCGGCGCGACGTCGTGAGCGCGTGGTGCGGCGGTCAGGTGCGGACCACGATGACGGGCGCCCGCGCGTGGTGCAGGACCGCGTGAGCGGTGCCGCCGAGGCCGAGCAGGGTGCGCGTCGCGCCGTGCGCGGCCCCCACGATCACGACGTCGGCCTCCGCCGAGGCGCCGGCCAGCGCCTTGGCCGGGTGTCCGCGCACCACCTGCGCGTCGAGCTCCACGTCCGGGAACTTCTCGGCCGATCCGAGGAGGAACTCCGCCAGCCGTTGCGCCTCGTCCCGCCCCGCCGCCTCGGTGTCGAAGACCACGGGCTGCACGGTCCAGGGCTCGACCGTGCCGGGGTGCGTCCACGCGTGGACGGCGCGCAGGACGGCACCCCGGAGCACCGCCTCGCGGAAGGCGTACTCCAGCAGGGCTTCCTCGCCGGGCTGCCCCGACACGCCCACGACGATGACCCCGTGTTCGCCGGTCGGCCTCTCCCGGACGATCGCCACGGGACGCGGCGCGCGGGAGGCCACGTGCCGGCTCACGGAGCCGAGCAGCAGCTCGGCGAACCCGCCACGGCCCCGGTTCCCGACCACCACCAGTTGCGCGGCCTCGGCGGCATGGACGAGCGCGTCCTCCGGCCGGTCCGAAGCCACCTGCGTGGTGACCTCCAGGCGCGGCCTCCTCGACCGGATCTCGGCCGCCACCTGCCTGAGCTGCTCGTGCGCGGCCTTGTCCGCCTCGATGTCCCAGCCGGCGGGCTCGGGGACCAGCAGGACGTCGGGCGACCAGAGCGCCATGGCGTGAAGGACGCTCAGCGGGGCGTCACGGACGGCCGCCTCCTCCTCCGCCCAGGCGAGGGCCTGCCGCGAGGAGTCTGATCCGTCGAACCCGACGACGATCGGCTCTGTCATGGTCGTCACCTCACACGCTCCCGCGACCCCCCGTCGCGCCGGAGCCCTGCCATGGGTATCGCCGTTTCACGCCCTTCGAACCAACCCCGAAGGCATGCGCGTGGGCAAGCGGGCGATCTCTCGACGGGACGCCCGGCCATGGCGGCCCTCACCGGCGACATGCCTCAGGCGCCGGCGCGGGTCAGCAGGTCGCGGATGAGGGCGGCCACCTCGTCGGGGGTGAACTCCGTCGCGTTCTCACCCACGGTGACCTCGAAGCTGCAACGCGACGGATCGGGCCCTGAGCGCACCCGTCCCCAGAGCTGGATGCCGTGCTCGGCGAGGATGGCCGACCCGGCCCGCTCGACGGCCGCTCGGGGAGCCGGCAGGTGGATGTGGAAGATCGGTGTCTGCGGCGGATCGGGGTAGGCGCGCGCGACGCCGTCGGCGTTGACGGCGGCCGCGATGGCGATCGCGTGGTCCCGGAAGGCCGCCATGCGCGGCGGCAACGCGTCGAGGCCGACCATGGCGGCCACGGCGAGCGGCCACGCGTCGGCTATGCCGCCGCCGAGTCGCTGCCGCCACACTCCGGCGGCGCGCACCGTGTCCGCGTCCGCGGCGAGCACGGCGCCGCGTACGCCCTGCAGGCTCTTGTAGAGCGAGACGTACACCGAGTCGAACAGGCCGGCGATCTGGTCGAAGGGCCGCCGGTAATACGTCTGCGCCTCCCAGAGCCGGGCGCCGTCCAGGTGCGCGGCGGCGCCGGAACCCCGCACGAGCGCGACCTGGTCGCACAGGTCGTCCCACTCCGGGAGCAGGCCGCCGAGGTCGCGCTGCGGCAGTTCCCAGACGGCCGCCGCGAGGGGCTCGCCGATCGCGGCGAGATCTCGCGCCGTCATCAGCTCGAAGGGATCCCCGGTGCGGTGGAACCGCAGACCGTGGACGGCGTTGTAACCCTGCTCCTCCCACACGTCCAGATGTGACTGAGGGTGGGCGGCGAAGGTGCGGCGTCCGCGCGCATCGGCGTGGAGACGGAGCGCGACCTGCTGGGCCATGGTCCCGCTCGGGAAGAAGAGCGCGCTCTCCTTGCCCAGCAGGTCGGCCAGCCGGCGCTCCAGCACCGCCACGGGACCCTCGGGGCCGTCCGGCGGGGTGTCCTCGTCCACCAGCCGGAGCATCTGCTCCAGCATCGCGCGCGGTCCGCGCCGGATGGGTGCGTGGAGGAACAACGACCGCCGCACGGGCGTACCGCCATCAGGCATGGGGAACTCCGCCATTATCGCCAATAGTCTGCAAAAGCATAGTAATCGCAATAAGGGCACCCCGTGTGGCGGGCTCTTGAAATGTTCATCGCCTCACGCCTGGCCCCGCCGAGGGTTTCCCCTGCTGGGACGCGACCCCTTCGAGGCGGCCGGCCTCCGCCACCCCGCTCTCCACCGCGAACGTTTTACGCCTTCCGCCCGGCTCCGTCATGCTCGGGGGTCACCGCCCCAGAGGTCCGCCGGAAGGGACACGACATGCGGTTACGCACCACCGCGACGACGGCCGCCGCCCTCGCCCTCGCCGCCGCTCTCACCGGCCCACCCGCCCCCGCTCATGCGGTGAGGCAGGCGGCCGGACCCGCCAAGCAGATGGAGGACCTCGACCGCGGCCTGGTCAGCGTCCGCTCCGGGTCCGGGAACCTCGTGTCGTGGCGGCTGCTCGGCACCGACCCCGAGGGCGTCACCTTCAACCTCTACCGGGGCTCCACCAGGATCGCCTCCCTCGCCGCCGCCACCGACCACCTCGACGGCGGGGCCGCCGCCGACGCCACGTACACGGTCAGGGCCGTCGTCGGCGGCGTCGAGCAGGCCGCCTCCCCGCCGTCGCTGCGCTTCACCGGGGGCGCCTACCTCGACGTGCCGATCCAGCCTCCCCCCGGCGGCACGACCCCGGACGGCGTCGCCTACACCTACAGCGCCAACGACGCCAGTGTCGGCGACATGGACGGCGACGGCCAGTACGAGATCGTCCTCAAGTGGGACCCGTCCAACGCCAAGGACAACTCCCAGTCCGGCTACACCGGCAACGTGTACGTCGACGCGTACCGGCTGAACGGCACGCGGCTGTGGCGCCTGGACCTGGGCCGCAACATCCGCGCGGGCGCGCACTACACGCAGTTCCAGGTGTACGACTACGACGGCGACGGGCGGGCCGAGGTGGCGATGAAGACCGCCGACGGCACCCGGGACGGCGCCGGCGCGGTGATCGGCAACGCGTCCGCCGACCACCGCAACTCCAGCGGATACGTGCTGTCGGGGCCCGAGTACCTCACCATGTTCGACGGGCTGACCGGCGCGGCCAGGTCCACGGTCTCCTACGACCCGCCGCGCGGCACCGTCTCGTCGTGGGGCGACTCGTACGGCAACCGGGTGGACCGCTTCCTGGCCGGCACCGCGTACCTCGACGGGGAACGTCCGTCGCTCATCATGGCGCGCGGCTACTACACCCGCTCCGTCATCGCCGCCTGGGACTTCCGCAACGGCACGCTCACCAAGCGGTGGACGTTCGACTCGAACACGGCCGGCTCACGCTGGACGGGTCAGGGCAGCCACAGCCTGTCGGTCGGCGACGTCGACGCCGACGGCCGCGACGAGATCGTGTACGGGGCGATGGCCGTGGACGACAACGGCACGGGCCTGTGGAGCACGGGCACGGGCCACGGCGACGCGCAGCACCTGGGCGACTTCGAGCCGGGCCGGGCGGGCCTCGAGTACTTCAAGGTGAGCGAGAGCGGCTCCCAGCCGTCCTCCCTGTACATCGACCCGCGCACCGGCCAGATCCGCTGGTCCACTCCGGCGTCCGGCGACAACGGGCGCGGCGTGGCGGGCGACGTCTGGAGCGGCTCGCCCGGCGGCGAGTTCTGGTCGGCCGCCGACACGAGCCTGCGCAACGTCAACGGCGGTGCCCTCGGCCGCGAGCCGTCCTCCGTGAACTTCCTCATCTGGTGGGACGGCGACCCCGTCAGGGAGCTGCTCGACCAGACCAGGATCGACAAGTACGGCCCGGGCGGCGACACCCGGCTGCTCACGGCCTCCGGCGTGCACTCCAACAACGGCACCAAGGCCACCCCGTCGCTGTCGGCGGACCTGTTCGGCGACTGGCGGGAGGAGGTCGTCTGGCCCACCGGCGACAACCGCGCCCTGCGCGTGTACGCCACGACCACGCCCACGGACCGGCGCCTCTACACGCTGATGCACGACCCGCAGTACAGGGTGGCGATCGCCTGGCAGAACACCGCCTACAACCAGCCGCCGCATCCCGGCTTCTTCGTCGGGGACGGCATGCCCACGCCTGCCCGGCCCTCCATCTATGTGCGCTGAGAAAGAACGGGCGTCGTCAGGGACGTGACGCGCACGTGCACGCCAGGGTGACCAGGATGCCGCGGTCCCGGTTCACGTGCGACACCGTGCCGCAGCCCAGGCAGTAACGGCAGGGGAAGGCGCCGGCGACCATCGGGTCGAGCCAGCGCGGGTCCTCCCAGACCGGCGGCGGCTCGTAGACGGGCCGGGGCCGCTCCTCGGGCTCCCTCCCGCCGCTCACCCAGCCGCGTCCATGGCAGAGCATGCAGGCGAGGAACAGGCCGCCGAGCCGGTGCCCTCGGTGGCCGCCGCACTCGGGGCACATCATCGGGCCGGTCACCTCGCCCTCCCGGGGGCGCTCCGGCCGGTCCGCTCTCCACCGGCGCCCGCGCGCACGCCGCGTGTCGCGGGCGTCTGCTTTTTGCCCATGCCGGAACCGTAACCGCACGAGCACGAACTGTCCGTGACTTCGGGCAGATCGCACGATCCCACCGGCCCAACGGCCCACCGCCCACCGGCCCATCGCCACCGGGCTGCCCGCGCAGGAAGGCCCGGACCGCCCCGCTACGTCAGGGCCGGGGCCGTCAAGGAGAAGCGCCGGGCGAAGGCGGACATCTCCTCCCGCTGCCCGTCCACGTCGGGAGCGGACGTGCTGATCACGAGGCGGGTCGCGCCCTGCGCGGCCAGCTCCTCGACCCGATCGCCGGTCATGTCGATCGTCCCCCACCGGGTCTGCTCCAGCGCGTCCGGGTCGCGGCCGGCCTCCGCGGCGGACGACCGGACGAGCTCCCACTGGGCGGCCCGCTCGGCGCGGGTCAGCGCGCCGCCGGGGAAGTAGCCGTCGCCGCGCTGCCCGGCCCGGCGGGCCGCCGCCCGGCTCGACCCGCCGACGTGGATCGGCAGCCCCGCGCCCCCGGACGGCTTGGGGAAGCTGCACAGATTCTCGAACGCGAAGAACTCCCCGGCGTGGCTGACGCCTTCCTCCCCGCCCTCCCACAGCAGCCGCAGGACGTCGATCGCCTCGTCCGCCCGCCGCCCCCGCGTGCCGAAGTCCACCCCGACCGCCCGGGCCTCGCCCGGCAGCGCGCCGACGCCCACGGTCAGCAGCCGCATCCGGCCCCGGGACAGCAGGTCGATGGTCGCCAGCCGCTTGGCGAGCGTCACGGGATGGTGGTACGGCAGCAGCAGCACGCCCGTCCCCAGCAGGATGCGGCTGGTCGCGGCGGCGACGAAGGTCAGGGTGTCCAGCGGGTCGGCGAACGGCAGGGTCGGCGGGATCTCCCACGGTCCGAGCTTCGCCCCGGGGTACAGCGCGACGTGCTCCGGAACGTACAGCGCCTCGAAGCCGCACTCCTCGGCGTGCCGGGCGAAGGCGGCGATGGCGTCGGGGTCGACGCCGCTGTGGGCGGTGCTGTAGCTGATCGCGAATCTCATGGTCGTTCCTCTGGCTCGCCCGGCGGCTGACGGCGTCAGGGTAGAACCCTGTCACCGGTGTCAAGGCAAGCCGCCGGCGGCCGGGGGAGGCCGCCGTTCATCACGGACGAACGCCCCTCGACGGGGAAGCCCGCGTTCGCGAGGGGGATAGGGTTGACGGGGAGCCGGCCCCGGCCGGGACCGGCCGCCGCGTCAGGCGGTGAGGGGCACGGGGTGGATCTCGTCGGCGGGGTGGCCCGCCCGCTCGTGGACGCGCTGGACGGCCTCGGCGCTGGGCGCCTCCGACAGGCAGTAGACCACACCGTCCTCCGGGTCCGCCCAGGCCCGCTCGAAGGTCACCTTCTCCTCGTCCTGGATGGCGAGGTCGGCGCTGTGCGCCTCGTTGAGCTGCTCGGCGGTGATGCCGGCCATGCCATGGTGAACGTCGATGAATGTGGCCATGGGTCCCTCCTTGGGCCGTGTTCCACCAGCCTAGGACGGACATAAGCCCTTAAACACCCAACAAGGGGCCAAAGGCTCGCCGCGCGGCCGGCTCGGGGCTCAGTCGAACAGGTCGGGATCGGAGCGGACGATCTGGTCGTACAGGGGCTGGAAGTTGATCCAGCCGACCAGGTCGTTGCCGATCTGCCCGTGGGTGAGCTTGGCCTGGTCGTGCTCGATGGACACGGTCGGGCCCGCGGCCATGGCCAGCAGCTGGGCCTGGCACGAGCGCTCCATCGTGATGAACCACCAGGCGGCGGCGTCCACCGAGTCGCCCACGGTCAGCAGCCCGTGGTTGCGCAGGATGACGGCCTTGTGCGAGCCCAGCGCCCGCGCGATCCGCCTGCCCTCCTCGGTCTCCACCACCACGCCGGTGTAGTCGTCGAACAGGCCGTGGTCCTCGTAGAAGGCGCAGGCGTCCTGGGTCAGCGGCTCCAGCGGGCGGCCGAGCGAGGACAGCGCCTTGCCGTGCACCGAGTGGGAGTGGGCGGCGGCGACCGCGTCCGGACGGGCCTGATGGACCATCGCGTGGATCGCGAAGGCGGCCTGGTTGACGTGGTACCTGCCGTGGACCACCTGGCCCTGGTGGTTGACCAGGATGAGGTCGCTCACCCTGACGTGCCTGAAGCTCATGCCGAACGGGTTGACCCAGAAGTGGTCCGGGTGCTCGGGGTCGCGGGCGGTGATGTGCCCGGCCACCCCCTCCTCGAAGCCGAACCTGCCGAACAGCCGCAGCGCGGCGACGAGGCGCTCCTGGCGGTGGCGGCGCTCGTCCTCCACGTCGTCGAACTTCTGCGGCAGCCGGAAGATCAGCTGGTCGGTGGGGACCGGTTCCAGGTTCATCGTGCCTCCAGCACTCAGGGGTCTGGTCCAGACTGCCGCGCGCTCCCGTCCGCATCAACGTCCTGACGCGGGTGATTCACGGGGCAGTGACGCCGGGGGAGCCGGGCTCCCCCGGGGAGGCGTCAGCGGTGGGCGGACGGGGGCTGATGGGGTGAGCTGTGGGCGGCGTGCTGGGCCGTGGACAGGAGCATGGCGCCCGCCGCGATGGCCGTCAGGAGGACGATCCAGCCGGCCGCCCGGCCCATGCGGGCCCCGGCCGCCACCAGAGGCCAGGAGGCGGCCTCCCACCAGCGGTGGCCCGCCAGGCGGCGCATCTCCGTCGCGGCGAAGGCGAAGTCGAGGGACAGGCCGCGGTCGTCGGCGCGCCGGCCGAGCTCCGCGTACAGGGTGGCGAGCCAGCCGGCCCGCAGGTCGCCGGGGTCGCGGGGCTCCGGCCCCGAGCCGGCGGGGTCGAGGAGGCCGGAGCCGCCGCGTAAGGCTCGTTCGTCCGCCAGCACGCTGCGCCGCGAGAACCAGCGCACCATCGGCCGCCGCATGCTCACCCGCACGCCGCGTCCCGTGAGCGCGAAGCGGCAGTCCTTCAGCCGCACGCCCGCCGGATGCGCCAGCCCCGCGAAGCGGCAGGCCGACAGGTCCAGCCCGTACAGCGCGAGGCTCCGCGCGTCCACGTGCCGCAGCGAGGTGATCGACGCGCCGCCGCGGCCCGTCACCGTCGCCTGGCCGCGCAGCACCGCGCCCTCCAGGTCGGCGTGCGAGCCGGTCAGCCGGAGCGTGGTGCTCCCGGCGACCTCGACGCGCCGCAGATCGACGCCGCAGCCGGTGACCGACACGTCGAGCGAGGCGTCGGCGCGGGCGCGGGCGGCGGACAGGCGGCCGGTGGCCGACAGGTAGGCGTTGGCGGCGAAGTGCGCGGCGTCGAACCCGGCGCTCCCGACGACCTTGCGGAACGACAGCGTCCGCCCGAACCGGGCGCCCCGGAACGTCGCGCCGTCGCCGAGCCGGGCCCCGTCGAAGGTGGCGTACCCGTCGAACCTGGCCCGCTCGCACGACAGTCCGCGCCCGAAGGACGCCTGGCTGAACAGCGCGTCGCGGGCCATGACCGCCCGGTCCAGGGACACGTGGCCGCGCACGGTCACGCCGTGCATCGACAGCTCCCGGGTGAACCGGGCGTCGGCCAGCGACAGGTTGCCCTCGAAGCGGGCTCCGAAGAACGAGGCGAGCCGCTCGAAGACGGCGCCGTCGAGCGACACGTCCCCGGCGAACACGACGCCGGTGAGCCGCACGTCGCCGCCGAACCGGGCCCGGTCCAGGCGGGTCCGTCCCGGTCGCCCGCCCGTCGCCTCGATCACGCGGGCGAGCAGGTCGCCGCCGATGACCGTGCCGCGCAGGTCGAGCAGGCGGCCGGGGTGCATCTCGCCGATCGCGGCGGCGAGCTGGTCGGGGGGCAGATGCGCCAGGCAGAGGTCGTACGGCCGGCGTGCGATGCCCGTGCAGGCAGCGGAATGCGTGCAGGTGACCCAGTCCATGCAGTCGTCATACCCCGGGCACTCGCGTGTCAAGGTTCGCTAATTTAATGCTCTATCCACATTTATGTAGACATATGTGGGCGGTCGTCCCTCTAAAGTGCCGGTCATGCGCGTTTTACCCCGGGCCCCTCTCGCCGCGCTCGCCGCGGCCGCCCTTTCCGCCTCCCTGCTGGCCGTTCCGGCCGCCGCGGCGTCCCCCACCACGCCGGACCCCACCGGTGCGCCGGAGACAGCGGCGGCGCCGTGTGACACCGCCGCCACCCACCGGATCTCGCAGGTCCAGGGCAGCGGCGACGCCACCCCGCTCGCCGGGCAGACCGTGCGCGTCGAGGGAGTCGTCACGGGCGACTTCCAGCGCTCCGACCAGCTCGGCGGCTTCTTCCTGCAGGACCCGCGGCCGGACTCCGACCCGGCGACGTCCGAGGGCCTGTTCGCCTACGCCCGCGACACGCTCAAGGACGTCAAGCCCGGCGACCGGGTCCTGGTCACCGGCAAGGCCGTCGAGTACAACGGCTGGACCGAGCTGTCCCCGGTGACCGCCGTGGACGTCTGCGGCACCGGCACCGTGCCCGCCCGGCCGTACACGCTGCCCGGTGACGCGCTGGAGAGCGTCGAGAACATGCTGCTCACCTTCCCGCAGCCGCTCACCGTCACCGACCACTACAACCTCGGTCGCTACGGCGAGGTCACCGTCTCCGCCGGCGGCCGGCTCTACCAGCCGACCGACCGCCCCGGCGTCGACCCCGGGCAGCAGGCGCGCCGCACGCTGCTCATCGACGACGGCTCCACCCGGCAGAACCCCGCCACGCTGCCGCCCATCGTCCGCACCGGCGACGTGGCCGCCGGCGTCACGGGCGTCCTCGGGTACGGCATCGGCGCCTACCGGCTCCAGCCCACCAGGCCCGTCGCCTACCACGACGCCAACCCCCGGCTGCCCCGCCCGTTCCCGGTGATCGGCAACGTCAAGGTCGCCTCGTTCAACACGCTCAACTGGTTCACCACCCTCGGCTCCCGCGGCGCGACGAACGCCGAGGAGCAGGGGCGGCAGCTCGCCAAGCTGGTCGCGGCGCTCAAGGGCATCGACGCGGACGCCGTCGCCCTCATGGAGGTCGAGAACAACGGCCAGAGCGCGCTCCAGGCGCTCGTGGACGCCGTCAACGCCGAGGTGGGCGCGGGCACGTACGCGGCGCTGACCCACCCGTACCCGGGCACCGACGCCATCCAGGTCGGCATCCTGTACAAGCCCGCCAAGCTGGAGCCCGTCGGCGAGCCGCGCGCCTCGCAGGACCCGGTGTTCAGCCGGCCGCCGCTCATCCAGACGTTCCGGCGGCCGGGCGGCGGCCAGCCGTTCACCATGGTCGTCAACCACCTCAAGTCCAAGGGCAGCTGCCCGGCCGGCGACGGCCCCGACGCCGACCAGGGAGACGGACAGGGCTGCTGGAACGCCACCCGCGTCAAGCAGGCGCAGGCCCTGCTCCAGCTCGTCGAGGACCTGCCGAACCCGCTCGTGCTCGGCGACCTCAACTCCTACGGCGAGGAGGACCCGATCGACACGCTGGAGGCGGGCGGCCTGACCAGCCTCACCAAGCGGTTCGTGCCGGCGCCGCTGCGCTACAGCTACCTGTTCGACGGGCTGTCGGGCGAGCTGGACCACGCCCTGGCCGGCCGGCAGCTCCTCAAGCGCGTCACCAGCACCACGATCTGGCACATCAACGCCGACGAGCCGCGCGTCCTGGACTACAACACCGAGTTCAACCCGGACGGCCTCTACCGGCCGGACGCCTACCGCTCCTCCGACCACGACCCGGTCGTGATCGGCCTCACCCTGCCCGGCGGCAGGGGCTGAGCGGGACGGAACCGGGCCCCGCCACGCGAGTCGTGGCGGGGCCCGCCCGGGTGCTGGAATGAGGGAAGACGGGTAGGGGTTTCTATCCGGTGACAGCTTCGTCGACGAGCGAGGAGCCACTTGTGGCGACCATCGAGGTAACCGAGACCAACTTCAACGACATCGCCGACAAGGGGATCGTCCTGCTCGACTTCTGGGCCGAGTGGTGCGGGCCGTGCAAGATGTTCGGCCCGATCTTCGAGAAGGCGTCGGACAAGCACGGCGACATCACCTTCGGCAAGATCGACACCGACGCGCAGCAGGCGCTCGCGCAGGGCTTCGACATCTCCTCGATCCCGACGCTGATGGCCATCCGCGACGGCATCGTGGTCTACGCCCAGCCGGGCGCCATCCCCGAGCCCGCCCTGGAGGACCTCATCCGCCAGGTCCGCGCGCTCGACATGGACGCGATCCGCACCGAGCTGAGCGAGGAGCTCGACGGGGCCGAGCAGCGGAACGGCTGACCCCGGCCCGGCCGGACGGCCGGCAAGCCCCGCCCATGACGGCGGGGCTTTCGCATGCCAGGACCCGGACTCGCGGGATCAGGCGTTGCGGTAGAGCTCCGCGACGCGGAAGGCCAGGTCGAGGGACTGGCCGCGGTTGAGGCGCGGGTCGCAGGCCGTCTCGTAGCGGGTGGCCAGGTCGCCCTCGGCGATCTCGTGGCCGCCGCCCACGCACTCGGTCACGTCGTCGCCGGTGAACTCGATGTGGATGCCGCCCGGGTGGGTGCCGAGCGCGCGGTGCACCTCGAAGAAGCCCGCCACCTCGTCGAGCACGGCGTCGAGCCGCCGCGTCTTGTGGCCGCTCGGCGCCTCGAAGGTGTTGCCGTGCATCGGGTCGCAGATCCACGCGACCTGGGCACCGGCGGAGGTGACCTCCTTGACCAGGCTGGGCAGCAGCTCGCGGATCTTGGAGGCGCCCATGCGGGTGATGAACGTCAACCGGCCCGGCTCGTTGTCCGGGTTGAGCTTCTCGACCAGCTCCAGCGCCTGGGCCGAGGTGGTCGTCGGGCCCAGCTTGACGCCGATCGGGTTGCGGATGCGGGCGAAGAAGTCGACGTGGGCGCCGTCGAGCTGGCGGGTGCGCTCGCCGATCCACACCATGTGCGCCGACACGTCGTACGGCAGGCCGGTGCGGGAGTCGATGCGGGTCAGCGCCCGGTCGTAGTCGAGGATCAGCGCCTCGTGCGAGGAGAAGAACTCGACCGTGTGGAACTCCTCCGGGTCGGCCCCGCAGGCGCGCATGAACGCCAGCGCCTGGTCGATCTCCCGGGCGAGCTGCTCGTAGCGGCGGCCGGCGGGGGACTCGGCGACGAAGTCCTGGTTCCAGGCGTGGACCTGGCGCAGGTCGGCGTAGCCGCCCTTGGCGAAGGCGCGGGCCAGGTTGAGCGTCACGGCGGAGGAGTGGTACGCCTTCAGCAGCCGCCACGGGTCGGGCCGGCGGGCCTCGGGCGTGAAGTCGAAGCCGTTGACCATGTCGCCCCGGTAGGCGGGCAGCTCCACGCCGTCGCGGGTCTCGGTGCCCTTGGAGCGCGGCTTGGCGAACTGCCCGGCCAGGCGCCCGATCTTCACGACCGGCACCTTGCCGGCGTAGGTGAGCACGATCGCCATCTGGAGCAGCGTCTTGAGCTTGTTGCGGACGTTGTCGGCGGTGGCGCCGGCGAACGTCTCCGCGCAGTCGCCGCCCTGCAGCACGAACGCCTCGCCGCGCACCACGGCGGCCAGCTGGTCCTTCAGCAGGTCGCACTCGCCGGCGAAGACGAGGGGAGGCAGGCCGCCGAGCTCGGCGACGACCTTATCGAGCTCGCCGCGGTCGGGCCAGTCGGGCTGCTGGGCCGCGGGGAGGGCTCTCCAGGAATCGAGATTGCTCTGTGCGCTCACGATATACGAGGGTATTCCACCTGCCCCGCCGGGCAGACCCCGATGTCCACGTTGTGAGAAGGTCGTTTCACGGGGACGCGGGCACCTCGACGTGCTCGGGCCGTACGCCCAGGCCGATGAAGCGCCGCGGGACCCGGTTGAGCAGGGGGATCCGCGTCACGTCCGGCCGGATCGGCGGGGACCCCAGGCGGTTGCGCAGCGCCGGGCCGATCAGCAGGTCCTGCACGACCCGCTGGGCGGCCTGGGTGACCCGGGTCGGCCACATGCGCCGCCGCTGGAGCCGCCGCAGCGTCGCCTCGGGCACGCGGCCGTCCGCGCGCAGCGGCCCGGCCACCAGGTTCGCCGCGGCCACGGCGTCCTGCACGGCCAGGTTGATGCCGACGCCGAACACCGGCGACATGGCGTGCGCCGCGTCGCCGATGGCCGTGAACCCGGGCCGGTGCCAGCGGCGCAGCCGGTTGAGCACCACGGTGAGCACGCTCACGTCGCCGTAGCCCTCGATCAGCGTCTCCCGGCCGGCCAGGAACGGCACCAGCCGCGCCACCGGCTCACGCAGCGCGCCGATGCCCTGCCGTACGAGGTCGTCGTAGCCGCCCTTGGGGATCACGTACGCGAGCTGCCAGTACGTCTCCCGGTCGATCACCACCATGAGATGGCCGCGCGAGAGCCGCAGGAACGTCTCGTCCGGATCGCCGGGCGCGCGCGGCAGCCGGAACCACAGCACGTCCATCGGCGCCCCGAACTCCCTCGGCACCAGCCCGGCGGCCCGCCGCAGCACCGAGGTCCGCCCGTCGGCGGCGACGGTCAGCCCCGCGCGCAGCTCGTGCTCGCCCGCCGCGTCGCGGTAGCGCACCCCGCGCACCTCGCCGCCCTCCACGATCAGCCCGTGCGCCTCGGCGCTCATCAGCAGCCGGAACGACGGGTAGCGGGCGGCGGCGGAGGTCACGAGCGACAGGAAGTCCCACTGGGGGACGAACGCGATGTAGTCGTACGCGCAGGGCAGCCCGCGCAGGTTCGCGAGCGGGATCGGTCCGGTGTCGGTGACGATGCTCAGCTCGTACGTCTTGCGGTGCGGCAGCCGCAGGAACTCCTCCGCCAGCCCGATCTCGCCGAGCACCTGGAGGGTGGAGGGGTGGATGGTGTCGCCGCGGAAGTCGCGCAGGAAGTCGGCGTGCTTCTCCAGCAGCGTCACCTCGACGCCGGCCCGGGCGAGCAGCAGGGCGAGCATCGCGCCCGCCGGGCCGCCGCCCGCGATCACACAGCTCATGGTCCGTCCCCAGGTGCGGCGTTTCGCTGGATCTTTCCCCGTACGAGGAGGTCCGAACGCGCCCCGGCCCGGGGACGGCGCGGGGACGGCCCGGTCAGGCCGGCGGGCTCCCGGCGAGGCGGCGCAGCACGTGGGTGAGCGACTCCGTGGCGAGGCCGCGGATGTGGGCGTACTCGTCCTCCGGGTACTGCCGCGGCCCGTTCTCGACCAGCAGGATCAGGTACAGGTACGCCCGGTAGAGGTCGAGCCGCACCCGGGCGCGGGGCGTCAGGTCGAGCGGCGTGACCTCGCGGTAGCCCGCGAGCAGCGGGTCGTCCTCGTCCAGCTCGTCGAAGAGGGTGGGCGTGACGAACTCCGCCAGCGGGTCGCCCCAGAACGCCCGCTCGTGGTCGATGATGGCCTGGATGCGCGGCCGCCCCGTCAGGTCGAGGAACACGTTGCCCGCCCACACGTCGAAGTGGACCAGGTGCGGCGTCGTCACCTCCTCCAGCGCGGGCGCGGCGCCGGCGACCACGGCCGCGATCTCGGCGGCGGGCAGCGGCAGCGGCGTCGGGTAGCGCCGGGTGTCGGCGAGCAGCGCCCCCATCATGGCGAGGTACGCCTCCCGCCAGGTGGCCCCGGTGATGCCCGCGTGCGGATAGCCGAACACCTCGCCGGTCACCGCGTTGAGCCGGGCCAGGTGGCGCCCGAGCTCCCGCCGCAGCGCGTCGTGCCCGCCTCCGTCGAGCAGGCCCCTGACCAGCGGGTCGCTGGAGGGCGGGACGTCGTTCCACGAGACGCCGTCGAGCGCGTGCAGCACCAGGTAGTCGCCGCCCAGCACCGGGTCGTCGAACCCGGCGGCCACCAGAGCGGCCACGGGCACCCCCGCCGCCGCGGCCAGCTCGCACACCGCCGCCTCCATGCGCAGCAGGTGGCGCTCGTAGCTGAGCTGCTCCAGCTCGGGCGGCGGCGCCACCTTGAGCACCACGCCGCGGCCGTCGTCGAGCGTGAGCCGCCACACCGCGTTGGCGTAGCCGTCGGTCAGCTCCGCCGCGGCGGCGACGCCGACGCCGAGGGCCCGCCGGGCCAGGTCGTCCAGCTCGGCGGGGGAGAGGCGCCGTTTCGTGCGGCTGTCCATCGTGGGCGTTCCCTGCTCTCAGGCGGACTGGCGGAGCACCAGGTGGGTGTCCAGGATGACCACCGGCTGGCGGACCTCCTCGCCGTTGATGCGGGCCACCAGGAGCTGGGCCATCTGCCGGCCCATCGCCTCCGCCGGCTGGTGGACCGTGGTCAGCGGCGGGTCGGTGTGGGTGGCGGCCTTGGAGTCCTCGAAGCCGACCACCGCCACGTCACCCGGGATGGTCCGGCCCGCGGCCTTCAGCACCTGCAGCGCGCCCACCGCCATCAGGTCGGAGGCGGCGAACACCGCGTCGAGCGCCGGATGCGCCTCCAGCAGCTCGCGCGTCGCCGCGGCGCCGCTCTCCTCGGAGAAGTCGCCGTAGGCGACCAGCTCGGGCATGCCGGAGCTGAGCAGCGCGTCGCGGTAGCCGGCGAGACGGTCGACGCCCACGCCCATGTCCTGGGGGCCGGCGATGGTGGCGATCGACTTCCGGCCGAGACCCAGCAGGTGCTTGACCGCCTGCCGGGCGCCGGCCCGGTTGTCCATGTCGACGTAGCTGTAGGGCGCCGGGCCGACCGGCCGGCCGCCGAGCACGGTGGGCACGCCCATCGACTCCAGCCGGGCCGGCAGCGGGTCCTCGCCGTGCAGCGACAGGAGCAGCACGCCGTCGACGTGCTGCCCCGTCAGGTAGTGCTCCAGCCGCTCGTGCTCCTCGTCGGACTGCGCCATCGCCAGGATGAGCTGGAGCCCCGTCTCCGACAGCGCCGAGCCGATGCCGCGGATCGTGCCCGCGAAGTACGGCTCGTCGAAGACCCGCAGCTCGCTCTCCGACACCACCAGGGCGACCGTGTCGGTGCGCCGGGTGACGAGGGCGCGCGCGGCCCGGTTGGGCACGTAGCCCAGCTCGTCGATGGCCTGGCGGACGGCCTCGCGCGCCTTGTCACTGACGTTGGGGGATCCGTTGATGACCCTGGACACCGTGCCCCGGCCGACCCCGGCCCGGGCCGCGACTGCCTCAAGAGTCGGTCGGTTCATGGCGCCTATTCTGCCGGATGATCTGGGAATACCAGAGCGCGCTGTCCTTCAGCACCCGTTCCTGCGTCTCGAAGTCGACGTGGACGAGCCCGAAACGCTTGCCGTACCCCCACGCCCACTCGAAGTTGTCCATGAGCGACCAGGCGAAATAGCCCTGCAGCGGCACGCCGGCGTCGATCGCCTCACGGCAGGCGCGCAGGTGGCAGTCGAGGTACGCCGTGCGCTGGGCGTCGTGGACGCGGCCGTCCTTCAGCACGTCGTCGAACGCGGCGCCGTTCTCGGAGACCACCAGCGGGATCGCCGGGTAGTCGCGCGCCACCCGCTGCAGCACCTCCAGCAGGCCGCTGTCGTCGATCTCCCAGCCCATCGCGGTGACCGGCCGCCCGCCGTTGACGAACGACACGTGCTCGCTGCCGACCCATGGCGAGCCCGTCTCGGTCGGCGCCGCCGCCGCCGACGCCTTGCCGCCTCCGGCTCCCGAAACGGTGAAGCGGCTGTAGTAGTTGACGAGCAGCAGGTCGATGGGGGCCTTGATGGTCTCCATGTCGCCGTCGGCGATGAAGCCGGTGTCCATGCCGAGGTCGGCCAGGACGTCCTCGGGGTAGCGGCCGAGGAGCAGCGCGTCCAGGAAGAACCGGTTCTGCAGCCCGTCGATCCGCCGTGCCGCGTCCAGGTCGGCGTCACTGTCGCCGGCCGGCGTCACCGCGTACAGGTTGACGCAGCCGCCGACCCTGCTGCCCCGCATGGCCTGGACGGCCAGCCCGTGGGCGAGGTTGAGGTGGTGGGCGGCCCTGATGGCGTTGGCCGGCTCGCGGCGGCCCGGGGCGTGCTCGCCCGAGGCGTAGCCGAGGAAGGCGGCGCACCACGGCTCGTTGACCGTGCTGAAGGTGTGCACGTGGTCCTTGAGCGCGTCGTGGACGCACTGGGCGTACTCGGCGAACCGGTAGGCGGTGTCCCGGTTGGGCCAGCCGCCCGCGTCCTCCAGCGCCTGCGGCAGGTCCCAGTGGTACAGGGTCAGCCACGGGTCGATGCCGTTCGCGCGCAGCTCGTCGGCGAGCCGCTTGTAGAAGTCGAGGCCCTTGTGGTTGAACCGCCCGGAGCCCTCCGGCTGGATGCGCGGCCACGACACGGAGAACCGGTAGGCGCTCAGGCCCAGGTCCGCCATGACGGCGACGTCGTCCTTGTACCGGTTGTAGTGGTCGATGGCCACGTCCGCGTGGTGGCCGCCGACCACCCGGCCGGGCTGCTTGGTGAAGGTGTCCCAGATGGAGACGCCGCGGCCGTCGGCCGTCACCGCGCCCTCGATCTGGTACGCCGAGGTGGCCGCCCCCCACGCGAATCCCGGGGGGAACCGCAGGTCGGAGCTCGTCTGCTCCTCTTGAGTCGTCACGCCTTGACCGCACCTTCCATCAGGCCGCCGACGATCTGCCGGCCGAACAGCACGAAAACCACGAAGAGAGGGAGGACGGAGGCGGCGGTGCCGGTGAACAGCATCACGTAGTCCGTGCCGTGGGCGGAGTTGAGCGCCGCGATCGAGGTCTGAACCACCGGGTTGTCCGGGTTCAGCACGATGAGCGGCCACATGAACTCGTTCCAGGTCTGCATGAACACCAGCAGGGCCAGCACCGCCATCCCGGGCCGCAGCGCGGGCAGGACGACCCGGCCGTAGATGCCCAGGGTGGTCGCCCCGTCGACGCGGGCGGCCTCGACCAGCTCGTCGGGCACCGCCTGGGAGGTGTACTGGGTCATCATGAACACGCCGAACCCGTTGACGAGGAACGGCAGGATGACCGACTGGAGCTGGCCGGTCCAGCCGAGCTTGACCATCATGTCGTACAGCGGCACCACGCCCATCTGCTGGAGCGGCACCATCATGGTGACCAGGATCAGCCCGAGCAGGACCTTGGAGCCGGGGAAGCGGAGCTTGGCGAACGCGAAGCCGGCCAGCGTCGAGATGAGCACCACCGACACGGTCACGGTGACGGCCACGATGGCGGAGTTGACCAGGCCGGTGATGAAGTTGGCGTCCTCGGTCGACAGCAGCCGCTGGACGTTCTCGCCGAGGTGGCCGCCGGGCAGCAGCGGCGGCGGCGTCTCCACGGCGTCGTCGTTGGTGCGCGTCGCCATGATGAACATGTAGTAGATCGGGAACGCGGACAGCAGCAGCGCGAAGCCCAGCACCACCTTGGTCATGAGGCCCGCGTCCCAGAGGCGGTTGTTCACTTGCCTCCTCCGATGCGCCGGGTGAACCAGTAGTTGACCATCGTCCCGAGCAGGATCAGCACGAACAGCAGCCAGGCCGCCGCCGAGGCGTAGCCCATCTCGAAGTCGCGGAAGGCGGACTTGACGATGAACATGGCCACCGTCTGGTACTGGCCGGTGGTGCCGCCCGTCATCATCGGGTTGCCCTCGAACATGACCGGCTCGGTGAAAAGCGTCAGCCCGCCGATCGTCGAGATGAACACGACGAACACCATCGTCGGCCGCAGCATCGGCACCGTGATCCGCCAGAACTGCGTGCGGGCCGACGCCCCGTCGATGGAGGCGGCCTCGTACAGGTCGCGCGGGATCGTCTGCATCGCGGCGAGCAGGATGATCGCGTTGTAGCCCGTCCAGCGCCAGTCGACCATCGTGGCGATCGCGATCCAGGAGGACCACTTCTCGTTCTGCCAGATGATCGGTTCGACGCCGAACCAGGACAGGATCCAGTTGAAGACCCCGTAGTCGCGGCTGTAGAGCTGGCTGAAGATCACGGCCACGGCGACCACCGAGGTGATGAGCGGCAGCAGCACGCCGAGGCGCAGCAGCAGCCGGCCGCGCAGCCTCTTGTTGAGGGCGTTGGCCAGCAGCAGCGCCAGCACGAGCTGCGGCACGGTGGCCAGCACGAACATGCCGAGCGTGTTGACGACGGCGTTCCAGAAGGCGGCGTCGGTGATCAGCTCGCCGTAGTTGGCCAGGCCCTTGAACTCGGTGTCGCCGGCCAGCTCCCAGTCGTGCAGCGAGACCCAGAGCGTGTAGCCGAGGGGGAAGATGCCGAAGACGGCGAACAGCAGGTAGTAGGGCGACACCAGTACATACGGCGTGCCCTTGAGGTCGAAGCGGGCCATCCGCCGGGAGGGGGCCGACCGCCTGCCCGGCGCCCGCCGGGAAGGCGGCGGCGCGAGTTGGATAGTCATGGAAGCCTTTCGAGCCGGGGCGGGGAGGGGTGGCGCCCGCAGAGGGGAAGGGGCGCCACCCGGTCCTGGGGGACGGGGGTCAGCCCGCCGCCTTCACACCCGCCTCGACGAACTTCGACCAGGCCTCGTCGTACTTGATCGCGCCCTGGTCCATGCCCTCGATGACCTTCTCGACCGCGGTCTTCACCTGGGCGTGCTTCTCACCGAAGAACACCGGCTGGAGGTTCTTCACCGACTCGCTGAAGATCTGGCCGGTCGGCGCGTCGTTGAAGTAGGCGTTCTTCAGGCCCGCCACCTCCGGGTCCTGCTGCGCGGGCAGCGAGCTCGGGAACGCCCCGGCCTCCTTGAAGGCCGCGATGTGGCCCTCCTTGCCGGTGAGGTAGTTCACGACCTCGGCGGCTTCCTTGGGGTGCTTGCTCTGCTTGGGCACCGCGAGCCAGGAGCCGCCCCAGTTGCCCGTGCCGCCCGGCACGGCCGCGACGTCCCAGTTGCCCTTGTTGGACTCGCCGGCCTTGCCCTCGATCACGCCGAGCATCCACGACGGGCAGCCCATGGTGGCGAAGCCGCCGCCCTTGATGGCCTTGTCCCACGCCGGGCTCCACGCCTGCAGCTTGGCGGTCATGCCCGCCTTGCTGAAGGTGGTCACCCAGTCGAACGAGGTCTTGACGGCCGGGTTGGACTCGATGACGAGCTTGTTGCTCTTGTCGAAGTAGGAGAGGTTGCCGTTCTTCGGCGCCTCCTGGAAGAGGATCACGTTGTAGATCGTGTTGGGGCCGTCCATGAACTTCGCGCCCGTCTTGGCGGCCTCGAACTTCTTGCCGGTCTCCAGGAACGCGTTCCAGTCCGGCCAGAGCTTGCCGACCTCCTCGCGGTCGGTGGGCAGGCCGGCCTTCTTGAACAGGTCCTTGCGGTAGCACATGGTCATGCCGCCCATGTCCGTGCCCAGCGCGAACAGCTTGCCGTCCGCGTTGAGGCCCGCTTCCCACTTGGCCGCCGGGAAGTCCGCCTTGCGGCTGTCCAGGCCGTACTGGCCGAGGTCGGTGAAGAACTGCGGACGGGCCGCCATGAGGCCCATCGCGCCCTCGTCGATGCCGACCACGTCTCCGGCGCCTGCCCCCGCCTGGAGACGCTGGAGCAGCTGCGGCAGGTACACGTCCTCGAACCGGTCGGTGAGGTTCGTGTACTTGATCTGGATGTTCGGGTGCTCGGCGTTCCACTTCTTGACGGCCTCGTCGTAGCCGAAGTTCTCGCCGCCGCCGAAGGTGTGCACGTTGATCGTGACCGGCTCGGCCGCCGCGCTGCTCTGCGAGCCCGCCGGGGTGGTGCCGCCACCGCCGCTGCTGCACGCCGCGATGGCCAGCAGGGCCGTCATCGCGGCTCCGGTCATGACCAAGCGCTTGTGGTTCTTCATTCGGAACCCCTCTGGGTGGTGAATGTGGGAGGTGCATCGCGGCGATGAGGCCGCGATGGGAAGGTCTTGGGAGCGCTCCCACAAAGAGTGCCCTCATGGCGTGGGGGTCGTCAACGGCCCGAAACGCAACCGTTACCTCGGGCCGTATTTGTCGCTGTGAAAGAGGATTTAGGGGTCCAAACGGCGCGAAAAGGTCGCTGGGAGCGCTCCCATACCATCCGTCCCGTTAACGCCACACGAACGGACAACCCGCTGTGGGACCGGGCGGGACGGTCAGGCGTACGGGGGGATCTTCCCGGAACGCGAGCGAGCGCGCGCCGGGGGAAGGCGCGCGCTCGCTCCCTCTGGGGAGAGGTGGGGGAGTGGTCGGGGGACCGGGTCAGCCGGCGTAGTTCGGGTAGCCGTAGCCGACGACCTGGGAGGTCGGCCGGACGCGCTGCTCGACGCGGCCGTTGCCGGTGTTGCCCTCGATCGTGGAGATCGTGCCGTCGCCGTTGTCCTTGACGACGAACCCGACGTGGTTGATGTCGTCCAGGTCCTTGCTGCCGCTCCAGGAGAAGAAGACGACGGCGCCGGGCTTGGCCGTGCTGCCCCAGCGGTGGTTCTGGGCGAACCAGCGGGCGTGGGCCACGGTGTAGGCGTCCCAGCCGACCTGCGGGCGGGCGCCGGTCTGCTCGCCGACCCAGGAGACGAACATCGAGCACCACGCGGCGTTGAGGTAGGCCTGCGGCGAGCCGCCGTCACGCTTGACGGTCTCCAGCGCGCGCTGCGACTTCGCGTACCACTGCTGGAACTTGGTGCCGCCGCCGTAGGCGTTCTCGGAGGTGCCGACCTGGGCGCGGGCCACGTCGAGGACCTTCTGCGCGGTCACGTTGACCCGGCCGTACTGGGAGCCGGACACGGCCTGCTTGTTGACGGTCTGGCTGACGGACGAGTTGGAGGCCGGCCCCACGTGCTCGGGGGTGTCCGCGTTGGCCGGCACGACGGCGCCGAAGGCGGCCGAGGCGATGATGGTCGCGCCGAGGGTGGCGCGGATCGTTCCGGGCGTGAGGGCACGGATGAGACGGTGCTTGGCCATCGAGAAGGGATGCTCCTTGCTTCCATGCCGCTTACCGGGTTAGCTGACGGGTTCGGGCGTGGAAGCTGCCCTACGGCACAGGGGAGTGCCGATTCACCCCAAGAGAAGTGGGTCCCCGGTTCCGCGCTCAGGCGGATTCAGCGGTCACAGGGGGGTCCTGTGATGATCTGTGCGACTGGCCGGCAACGAACGGGCAAACCGGACGTAAGCCGACGAACAGGATTTAAGGTAATACATCCGGCAAGAGGATTACAAGTGGATAAATGCCCAGCTAGGAGAGCTGAGATCGTGCATCCTCCAGAAGCCCCGCCATGGCAAGGCTTTCGTCCAGTGGCATGATCTCGCTTTCGGTCCGTCCCTCGGCCAGGGCATCCCGTACCTCGCGCAGCTCCCCCGCGTATCCGTTGTCGGCCGGGTCGAGGTCGTGCACCTCCGTCGCCATCGACGCTCCGCTGAGCACGACGCGGTTCGGGGCCCAGAACGGCGCCTGGATCTCGGCCCGCATCCCCGTGCCCACCACGTGGGCGCTGTTGGGGAACGAGGCGAGCAGCGAGGCCTCCACCAGCGCCCGCCTCCCGCCGGGGTAGACGAGCACGCCGCCCGCCTCCGCGTCCACGCCGGACGGCGCCAGGCAACCCGTCATCCGCACCTCCGACGGCGCCCCGAGCAGCAGCTGGGCCAGCCCGAACGGGTAGATCCCCAGGTCCAGCAGGGCCCCGCCGCCCAGCTCCGGAGCCCACAGCCGGTGGGCCGGGTCGAACGGCAAAGCGAAGCCAAAACTGGCCTGCACCGAGCGGATCTCGCCGAAGCGCGGGTCGGCGGCCACCCGCCGGATGAGCGGGTTGAACCGCATCCACATCGCTTCCATCAGGAAGACCCCGGCCTCGCGGGCCAGGCGCACCATGCGCTGGGCGTCGGCGAGCGAGGCGGCCAGCGGCTTCTCGCACAGCACGGCCTTGCCCGCCGCGATGGCCGCCTCGGCCACCGCCAGGTGCTGGGCGTGGGGCGTGGCCACGTACACGGCGTCGACGGCCGGGTCGGCGCACAGCTCCGCGTAGGAGCCGTACGCCGACTCGGCGCCGAGCTCCGCGGCCAGCGCGGCGGCGCGGCCCAGATCACGCGAGCCGACGGCCGCCACCCGCATGCCGGTCTCCGCGGCGATGACCGCGCCCACGGTCCGTGCGATGCCGCCTGTCGCCGCGATGCCCCATGCGAGATCCCTCATGGCGAGGGATCATAGCTTTTTTACCCAAATGTGGCGGGATCGGGCCCAAGGCGGCGATTGGCGTTGAGTGCCCCGATAGCCGCCAGGTCCTCGTCGTCCAGGACGAAGTCGAACACGTCGATGTTCTCCCGGATGCGGGACGGCGTGACCGACTTGGGGATCGTCACGTTGCCGAGCTGGATGTGCCAGCGCAGCACGACCTGCGCCGGGGTGCGCCCGTGCTTGGCGGCCAGCGTCTGGAACACCGGCTCCTCCAGCAGGCCCCGGCCCTGGCCGAGCGGGCTCCACGCCTCGGTGAGGATGCCGTTGGCCTCGTGGAAGGCCCGCAGCTCGTGCTGCTGGAGCCACGGGTGCAGCTCGATCTGGTTGATCGACGGCGTGATCCCGGTCTCGTCCATGAGCCGGGTGAGCGCCTCCACCGTGAAGTTGGACACACCGATGGCCCGGGCCCGCCCGTCACGGTGCGCCTTCTCCAGCGCCCGCCAGGCGCCCACGTAGGCGTCCTGCTTCGGCGCGGGCCAGTGGATGAGATAGAGGTCGACGTGGTCCAGGCCGAGCCGCGCCAGGCTCTCGTCCAGGGCCCGCTCGGCGCGGTGGTGGTCGTCGTTCCACAGCTTCGTGGTGACGAACACCTCCTGGCGCGGCAGACCGGAGGCGCGCACCGCCCGGCCCACGCCCTCCTCGTTGCCGTAGATCCTGGCGGTGTCGACGTGCCGGTAACCGGCCTCCAGAGCGGTCGTCACGGCCCGCTCGGCCTCGTCGGCGGGTACTTGCCAGACGCCGAACCCGAGCTGGGGGATCGAGACGCCGTCACTGGTGAGATTGAGCGAGTTCATGGCCTCCATTGTTCACGCGGCGTTCCCCGCGCCGTCAGGGGGCCGGATTACGGTGAGCGCGTCGTGCGGTCGCGGGCGACCCGGAGCGAAGCCGGCATCAGCCCGGAGTGGGGAGAGCAGGGGTGACGGAGCGGGCATCGGCCTGGGTGGAGTCACCCCTCCAGATGCTCTGCGCCGTCGAGGCGCACCACGCCGGCGTGCTCGGCCCCGCCACCGCCGTCGTGCCCCGCGCCGGGCAGCGCGCGCTGAAGGCCACCCGCCGCGAGCTGCGCCGCCTGTCGCTGCCCGAGGGCCTGGAGCTGGCCGAGCCGTCCGAGAAGCTGCCGCGCCGGATGAACGCCGCCGGCGACGCCTTCTCCGGCAAGGTGCAGCTGCGCTGGCTCACCTCCCGCCCCGGCCGGCTGGTCGTCGTGGACGACGGCCTGGCCACGCTCCGGCTGCTGGAGCTGCTGGCGGCGGGTCCGTACCGTCCGCTGCTGCGGGCCCGCGCCCACCCGGGACGGCTGCGCGCCGTGCTGGGGCTGGCCGCCGCGCTCAGGCTGCGCGCCGGCCGGGTGACCGTCTTCACCGCCCTGCCGGTCACCGAGGAGCTCGAACAGTCGGTCCGCGACGCCGGGTTCGACCTCGTCCGCCATGACTTCGCCTGGCTGCGCTCCCAGCCGCCCACCGAGCCCGGACCGGCCGAGCGCACCGTGGTGCTCGGCACGTCCCTGGTGCGCAACGGCCTGGTGCGCCGCGACCGCTACCTGCGCTGGCTCACCGACCTGGCCGGCGAGGAGCCGCTCGCCTACTACCCGCACCGGCGCGAGGACCCCGCGGACGTGGCGCTCATCCGGGAACGGCCCGGCATCACCGTGCACGACGGCGGCGCGCCGGCCGAGCTGACGCTGCGCGGCCTCGACGCCGGGCAGCGGGTGCTCAGCCTTCCCTCGACCGCCATCGCCTCGCTGCGGGTCCTGCTCGGCCCGCGCGGAGTCGCGGTGGAGCCGGTGGCCGTGCCGGACGACTGGTGGACCAGCGGGGCGGCCCCCGCCCTGCGATCGCATCTGACAGGAGTGACCGGGTGAGAGTGCTGGCGGTCGCCGACTCCGACTCGTACCTGAAGTGGGCGGCCTGCCTGCTCGGCGACCTGCCGGCCGGCTGCGAGACGGACCTCGTGGTGGTGCGTACGCCGATCGCGCCCTCGCCGGAGCAGATCGCCGCGGCGGTGCACGGGCGGCCCGCGCCCCCCGTGCTGTCGGCCCGCGCCCTGCGGCGCGAGGCGGAGCGCAGCCGGCCGGACGTGATCCTCGTCGCCTGCACCGGCCCGGTCGTGGACGTGCTGGTCGCCGAGGTGCTGAGCGGGCTGCGGCCCCGGCCCGTGTTCGCGACCGGGCTGCCCGGCATCTCCGTGCCCGCCACCGAGAAGGCGTGGCTCTTCCGCAGCGGCTGCGACCTGTTCGTGCTGCACAGCCGGCGCGAGGTGGCCGAGTTCGGGGAGATCGCGGCGCGGCTCGGCGGGGGAGGGGCGATCGGGCTGGCCCGGCTGCCGTTCCTGCGTCCCGGCCGCGCCGGGGGCGGCGGGAACCGGGTGGTGTTCGCCACCCAGGCCAAGGTGCCGCGGGAGCGGGCGGAGCGGGAGCAGGTGCTGGTCGCCCTGGCGCGGCTGGCCGAGCGGCGGCCCGACCTGGACGTGGTGGTGAAGCTGCGCGCCCTGGAGGGCGAGCGGCAGACGCACCGCGAGCGCCACCACTACCAGCGGCTCTGGCGCGAGATGGGCGAGCCGGGGCGGCTGTCCTTCGCGGCCGGGCCCATGCACGAGCACCTGGAGCGGGCGGCCGGGTTCGTCACGGTCAGCTCGACGGCCGCGCTGGAGGCGGTCGCCCAGGGAGTGCCGTCGCTGGTGCTCTCCGACTTCGGGGTGAGCGCCGAGATGATCAACCTGGTGTTCGAGGGGAGCGGGCTGCTCGGGACGCTGGACCAGCTCGCGGAGGGCGGCTTCCGGGCCGCCGACCCCGAGTGGTGCGCGACCAACTACTTCCACCCGGCGGGGCTGGACGACTGGACGGGCCTGCTGGCCGCGCAGGCGGCCGGCCGGGAGACGCCGGCCCGGTCGCTGCTGGACGGGCCGGAGCACGCCGCCGCCCGCCGCCGCGCCCGGCTCCGGCTGGAGGTGCCGCCGACCGTGCTGCGCTACGGCTACCGCGCCCGGCGCCGCGTCCGCCGCTACATCAGCGGACGGCGGTAGACGCACGTCGTTGCGTCAGGGGACGGCGGGCGCGTGCGTCACCGGGCGGGCGTGTGCGTCAGCGGGCGGTGGTGAGCTTGCGCCGCAGGCGGGCCAGGGCCGTGGGGCGGCCGGTCAGGCCGAGCGTCTCCAGCCGCTTGCGCTTGAAGTAGCGCGGGTCGAACACCGTCGCCGACGGCCGCAGCTCCGGGTACGCCTCCGCCTGCATGCAGTAACCCACCGCCCGCACCAGCGCCGGCAGGTCCAGGGCGGGCGGAGCCTGCACCGAGCCGTCCGCCGACAGCCGGGGCAGCAGCGCGTCGACCAGGGTGACGGGGATCCGGTTGCTGTTCTCGTACGGGCTCAGCCGGTCCAGCACCAGCTCCGTCCCGTAGGAGGCGACCGGCAGGCTGAAGTACCGCTGGGCCGTGATCAGGCCCGTCGAGAAGCATCCCACCACGAGCTCCGGCCGCAGCGCCGCGAAGCACGCCTCCGCCGGCGTGCTCTCGTCCGCCACCACCAGCCGCACCCCCAGCCGCTCGGCGGCGGGGCGCAGCAGGCGGGCGTGCGCGCGGCCCGCCGACGGGTGCGGCTTGAACACGACCGTCTCGTGCCCCCGGGCGGCCAGCGCGCGCAGCATGCTCTCGTGCAGCGCCGCCTCCTCCTCGGGCGTGACGATGTCGAGCGCGGACAGGTACTGGCCGAGGATCATCGCCCGCGCGTCGAGCATGTCGGGCGCGGTCGCCGTCACCTCGCGCACGACCGACAGGAACGCCGTGTCCGGCAGCACCTCCGCCGGCACCCCGTACTCGCTCAGCAGCAGCGGCTCCAGCCCCGGCACCAGGTCGAGGTGGAGCAGGCGGGTGATCCGCCGGAAGATTTCGGCGGGCAGCGGGTCGCGGGTCGGGCCGTAGCTCATCAGCCCGTCGGAGTAGACGGTGATCGGGCAGTCGCGCACCAGCCCGGCGATGGTCCGCGCCGGCGGCACCGCGATCGACTCCAGCACCAGCTCGTCCACCTCGCCGAGGCCCAGCTGCGCGCGGATCAGCCGCTCCATCATCGGCACCTCGATGACCCGGGCCTTCCAGTCCGACGGGTGCAGCGGCGCGATGAGGTCGTTCCAGGAGTGGATCTCGTCGAAGCGGGAGCGCAGCGCGGCGAAGCCGGGCGCCCGGTCGAGCGGCACGGCGATCTCGGGGATCGCCGCGTTCGTGGAGACGATGAGCACCCGGCGCCCGTCGCCGAACCGGCCGTCGCCGATCGCGGCCGCCAGCGACATGGCACCGAACAGCGTCGAGGCGTAGCAGACCGTCGTCATGAATCCTCCCGATCCCGGCGGAGCCGGACGAGGGGGCTGGGGGGCAGGTCCGGCAGGAGGGCCCGCAGCGCGGCCTCACGCTGGACGGACATCCTGGAGACCGCGTCCACGACCAGGCCGGTGGGCAGCGCCCGCACGGCCTGCGCGCCGCGCTCCTCGAAGCGGGCCCGCAGCCGCGGCGTGAAGCGGCCGGCCAGCTCCAGGTGGTGGGCGAGCAGCGCGCAGAAGTTGCGCACCGCCTTCGGCAGGAACTCCTCCTCCAGGTCCTTGAAGACCAGGTCGAACGCGTCGAAGAAGTGGAGCTGCCGCTCGTCGCCGACCTGCGTCAGCGAGCCCGCCACCTGCCGCCGGTAGAAGACGCCCGCGATGGACACCACCGCGAACGTGGCCGCCTCCCGGTGCAGCCGCCAGATCCACGGCCGGTCCTCGGCGGTGTGCAAGGAGCCGGGGAAGTGCAGCAGGTCCCGCAGCGAGCGACGGTACACCCCGGCCCACGCGTACGGGTAGTCGACCATGGTCCGCACGTTCGCGGGCAGGATCGCGTCCCTGGGATCGAGCACCACGCCCCGCCGCGCCAGCGGAGCGCGGTGCACGACCCGTCTGCGGCCCTCGGCCTGGACGTGGTCGGCCCGCACGAAGTCGCAGCCGAGCCCGTCGATCGCCTCGACGAGCCGTTCCAGGTATCCGGGGGCGAGCCAGTCGTCGCCGTCCATGAACGTGACGTACCGGCCCTCCGCGGCCGTCAGCCCGGCGTTGCGCGCGTCCGCCAGCCCCAGCGGCCGGGGATTGCGGACGAGTGACAGGCCGGGCAGGTCGCCGCGGAAGTCCTCGACGATGTCGGCGGTGGCGTCCACCGACCCGTCGTCCACCACGATGAACTCGAAGTCGCGCCGGGCGTTGCGGCGCAGGGAGGCGAGCGCGTCGGCGATGAAGCGCTCGCCGTCCCGCACCGGCACGACGACCGAGAGAGTGATCAAGTCTTTCCCTTGCAGGAACGGAGTGGCAGGGTCAGGCGGTGACGCGGCGCAGGCGGGCCTTGGGGGCCTCCTCGCCGGGGAAGACCCGCTTGACGCCGTCGCCCAGCGCCTGCTCGATGATCCGGATGTCGCGCACGAGGTGCTCCAGCCCGGACGGCTCCAGCGAGGCGGCGTGGTCGGAGCCCCACATGGTGCGGTCGAGCGTGATGTGCCGCTCCACGCACACCGCGCCGAGCGTCACCGCGGCCAGCGAGATCTGCAGCCCCCGCTCGTGGCCGGAGTAGCCGACCGGCACCCCGTACCGGTCCTTGAGCGTGGTGATGGTGCGCAGGTTCGCCTCCTCCGGAGGCAGCGGGTACGTCGAGGTGGCGTGCATCATGATCAGGTCGCTGGTGCCGAGGATCTCGACGGCCCGGTCGATCTCGGGCAGCGTGGACATGCCCGTGGACAGGATGATCGGCTTGCCCGTGGCGGCCAGGGCGCGCAGCAGCTCGTGGTCGGCGACGCCGGCCGAGGCGACCTTGTGCACCAGGACGCCCATCTCCTCCAGGAACTCCACCGAGGGCACGTCCCACGGCGAGGCGAACCAGTGCAGGCCCCGCTCGTCGCAGTACTTGGCGATCTGCCGGTACTCGTCGACGCCGAACTCGGTGCGCTCCTTGTACTCCAGGTACGTCATCTCGCCCCACGGCGTCTGCCGGATCTGGCCCTTCTGCTCCTCGGGCACGCAGATCGAGGGGGTGCGCTTCTGGAACTTGACGGCCTGGCAGCCGGCGTCGGCGGCGACGTCGATGAGGCGGCGGGCGAGGTTGAGGTCGCCGTTGTGGTTGATGCCGATCTCACCGATCACGTACACCGGCAGGCCGTCGCCCACGAGCACGTCGCCGATGGCCACCGGCGCCGGGGCGGTCCTGGGGCGGTCCTGGACGGCGGCGCCGAGGCTCCTCACGGCGGGAGAGGCGGGGGAGTCGAGGGTGGGCACCGTGGCGGGCGCCGGCGTGCCGGGGACCAGCGGGGTGGCCGGCGCGACCGGGGCCGGAGCGGGACGGGCGGCCATCACGCGGTCGCACAGCTCGCGCACGGCCCCCGACCCGCCCACGCGGGTGAGGACGACGCGGGCGGCGGCCCGCACCTTCGGGTGCGCGTCCGGCACCGCCACGGGCCAGCCGACCTCCGCCATCGGGCCGAGGTCGTTGACGTCGTTGCCGACGTAGGCGACGCGGGCCGGGTCGAGCCCCTCGATCGCCAGCCAGTCGCGCAGCACGGTCCGCTTGTCGGCGAGCCCCTGCAGCACCGGCACGCCCAGCTTGCGGGCCCGGGCGGCGACGACCGGGTTGTGCTCGGTCGACATCACGAGCACCTTCACCCCGGCCCGGCGCAGCAGCGAGACGCCCATCCCGTCGGAGCGGCTGACGAGGACCATCTCGCGGCCCTCGGAGTCGACGTAGGCGCGGTCGTCGGTGTGGACGCCGTCGAAGTCGGTGATGACGGCGTCGACGTCGATCGGCTCCGGCTGGTCGACGAACGGGGCGAGCGCCCGGACCAGCTCCAGGTCCTCGGGGTCGTCGATCTCGATGGCGTGCCGGGTCGGCACGGACTGGACGGCGACGGTGCCGAAGAAGCGGTGACCGTGCTCGCGCAGGCCGGAGGCGCGCATGGCGTAGAAGGCGCCGTTCTCGCGGAACTGCGGCTCACGGTCCTGCCGGCGGGGCCGTACCGCGGGGTCGTGGTTGACGCCGCGACCGGCGGCCGTCCAGAGGAACTCGTGCGTCGGCAGCCCGGACACGACCGAGTCGGCCTCGCCGTCGAGGACCCTGCGCACGGCGGCGGACAGGTCGGCGGGGTCGATGAAGGCGCTCGTGCACTGCACGAGGACGACGACCTCGGGCTCCTCACCGAGCGCGTCCAGGGCGTGCAGCACCGCCGACTCGCTGGAGGCCGTCGCGCCGCTGAGCTCCTCCGGGCGCTCGACGACGAGCGCCCCCGCCTGCCGGGCGGTCTCGGCGATGCCGGCGTGGTCGGTGCTGACCACCACCTGGTCGATCAGCTCGGCCCGCAGGCACGCGCGCACGGCGCGGGCCACCAGCGGCACCCCGCCCACCGTGGCGAGGTTCTTCAGGGGGACGCCCGCCGAACCTCCGCGGGCGGGAACTACGGCCAGGACTCGCAACGTGACTCCTCAGTGCTTCAGGGATGCACCAGAAGCTAGAGGCCCGGATTGAACGACCAGCGTCACTCCCCTGAACGTTGCGTGGGCATCCGGTAGAGCAACTCTGGACGGCCCACCCCGCCGTACTGCGGGAAGCGCACCGCGACGCCCCGCTCCACCAGGTACTCCAGGTAGCGGCGGGCCGTGACCCGCGACACCCCGGCCGCCGCGCCGACCGCCTGCGCCGACACGCCCTCGGGCCGGCCGCGCAGCTCGGCCGCGACCGTGTCGAGGGTGTCCTGCGTCATGCCCTTGGGCAGCTCGGTGGCGACGCCGCGCAGCGTGCCCAGCACCCGGTCCACGTCGCCCTGGCCGACGATCTCGCCGGCCGCCCTGCGGAAGCGGGCGTAGCGGGTCAGCTTCTCCTGCAGGGCGGCGAACGCGAACGGCTTGAGCAGGTACTGCGAGATGCCGAGCGACACCGCCGAGCGCACCATGGCCAGGTCGCGCGCCGAGGTGATCGCGATGACGTCGCACAGCAGCCCGCCGGCCCGCACGGCGCGGCACACCTCCAGCCCGTGCATGTCCGGCAGGTACAGGTCGAGCAGGATGAGGTCGACCGGCGTGTGCCGCAGGAAGCGCAGCGCCTCGCCGCCCGAGCGGGCCACCCCGGCGACCCGGAAGCCGGGCACCCGCTCCACGTAGATGCGGTTGGCCTCGGCGGTGATCTCCTCGTCCTCGACGACCAGCACGGAGATCATCGGACCCGCTCCGTGACCGGGAGCCGCACGGTGAACTCCGAGCCCGTCACGTCGATCACGCCGCCCAGCCGCCGCACCGCCTGCCCCACCAGGGCCAGCCCGAGCCCGTGGCCGTCGCCCTTGGTCGTCCAGCCGCGCCGGAACGCCTCGGGCGAGACGAGCCCCGGCCCGTCGTCGGCCACCCGCACCAGCACCTCCCGGTCGTCGCCGCGCAGGCACACCTCCACCCGTGAGGCCGCGTCGATCGCGTTGTCGATGAGGTTGCCGAGGATGGTCACCAGCTCCCGCGTCTCGACGCCCCTCTCGACGCCCAGGTCGTCGAGGTCGCTGTCCTGGCTGATGACGAGCTCGACGCCCCGCTCGGCCGCCTCCGAGCTCTTGCCGAGCAGCAGCGCCGCCAGCACCGGCTCGCGCACCGCGCCCATCACGCGGTCGGTCAGCTCCTGCGCCGCCCGCAGCTCGGCCGTGCCGAACGCCACCGCCTGCTCCGCGCGGCCCAGCTCCACCAGGGTGATCACCGTGTGCAGCCGGTTGGCGGCCTCGTGCGCCGCCGACCGCAGCGACTCGGCGAACCCCCGCTCGGCGTCGAGCTGCCCCGCCAGTGCCTGCAGCTCCGTGTGGTCGCGTACGGTGACGACGGTACCGAGGCGGCTGGCCGCGCCGTTGACCGCGAGCACGCGGTCGCCGACCAGGTGGATGCGCTCCTCCCGGCTGGTCAGCACCTCGGCCAGGCCGAGGCCGGCCACGTGCCGCCCCTCGGCGTCGCCCGGCAGGCCGAGCAGGTGGCGGGCGGCGTCGTTGCACAGCGTCAGAGTGCCGTCCTTGCCCACCAGCAGCAGCCCCTCCCGTACGGCGTGCAGGACCGCGTCGTGGTGCTCGTGGATGCGGCTCAGCTCCACCGGGCCGAGCCCGTGGGTCTGCCGGCGCAGCCGCGAGGTCACCAGCCACGTGCCGCCCGCGCCCAGCCCGAGGGCGAGCGCCGTGATCAGCCCCGTCCACACGAGCACCACGAGCAGCTCGGCGCTGACCCGCTCCTCCTTGATGCCCACGCTGACCAGCGCCGGGATGGAGCCGCCGGCGCGGACCGGGACGACCGCGCGCACGGACGGGCCGAGCGTGCCCGTGTAGGTCTCGGTGAAGGGGTGTCCTTGCAGCGCCTTCTCGGTGTGGCCCAGGAAGCGCCGCCCGATCTCGGCCGGGTTGGGATGCGTGTAGCGGGTGCCGTCCGGCTTCATGATGGTGACGAAGTCGACGCCCGTCTCCGCGCGCACCCGCTCGGCGTACGGCTGGAGCCGGGCCGTCGGCGACGGCCCGGCCAGGGCCGCCCGCACGTCGGGGGAGGCGGCCACGCTCAGCGCCACGGCCTGGGACGTGGCCGCGGCCTGCCCGCTGACCACCTCGCGCGCCAGCACCGACTCCAGCACGGCGCCGCCCGCCACGGCCACGGCGACCACGACGAGCTGCAGGAGCAGCATCTGCCCCGCCAGGCTCCACTGTCGCATCCGGAACCTCTCCGTACTCCTCACCTCGCCCGTCACGAACGCGGTGAACGAAACTTACGCAATGGTGACGTGGATCACCACAGGCCGCATAGTCACGAAGTGAGAAGAGTCCTCCCCGATGCTTGGAGCGCCTCCCATGCGTGACCGCACCCATTACCTCTATCTGGCCGTCATCGTGGCCGTCCTGGCCGGAGTCCTGGTCGGATTCGTCTGGCCGGACGTGGGCCTGGCGCTCAAGCCTCTCGGCACCGGATTCGTGGCCCTCATCAAGATGATGATCGGCCCGATCATCTTCTGCACGATCGTGCTCGGCGTCGGCTCCGTGACCAAGGCCGCCAGCGTGGGCAAGGTCGGCGGGCTCGCGCTCGGCTACTTCCTCGTCATGTCGACTGTAGCGCTGGTCATCGGCCTGGTCGTCGGCAACCTCATCGACCCGGGCAGCGGGCTGCACCTGACCGACGCCGCCAAGCAGGCCGCGGCGGCCGAGGCGGCCAAGGGCGAGGCGACGGGCACGGCCGACTTCCTGCTCGGCATCATCCCGACCACGCTGGTGTCGGCGTTCACCGAGGGACAGGTGCTCCAGACGCTGGTGGTGGCGCTGCTCACCGGCTTCGCGCTCCAGGCGATGGGCGCCAAGGGCGCGCCCGTCCTCAACGCCATCGCGCACCTCCAGCGGCTGGTGTTCCGCATCCTCGCCATGATCATGTGGGCGGCCCCGATCGGCGCCTTCGGCGCCATCGCGGCGCTCGTCGGCGCCACCGGCCTCGACGCGCTCAAGAGCCTGGCCGTCCTCATGGCCGCCTTCTACATCACCTGCGCGCTGTTCGTCGGCGTGGTGCTCGGCACGCTGCTGTGGGTGTTCGCCCGGATCAACCTGTGGTCGCTGCTGCGCTACCTCGGCCGGGAGTTCCTGCTCATCCTGTCCACGTCGTCGTCGGAGTCGGCGCTGCCGCGGCTCATCGCCAAGATGGAGCACCTGGGCGTCAGCCGCACCGTGGCCGGCATCACGGTGCCGACCGGTTACTCCTTCAACCTCGACGGCACGGCCATCTACCTGACCATGGCCACGCTGTTCATCGCGTCGGCGACCGGGGCGCCGCTCCAGCCCGCCGAGCAGGTGGGGCTGCTGCTGTTCATGGTGATCGCCTCGAAGGGCGCCGCCGGCGTGACCGGCGCCGGACTGGCCACGCTGGCGGGCGGCCTCCAGTCGCACCGCCCCGAGCTGGTGGACGGCGTGGGCCTCATCGTCGGCATCGACCGGTTCATGTCCGAGGCGCGGGCGCTGACGAACTTCGCCGGCAACGCCGTGGCCACCGTCCTGGTCGGCAGGTGGACCGGCGGCTTCGACCGGGAGCGGGCGCTGGAGGTGCTGGCCGGGCGCGACCCGTTCGACGAGTCCACGCTGCTGGACGACGACGAGCGCGAGCCCGAGCCGCCGGCGGCCCAGACCGACCGCGAGATGTCACCGGTCTGATCCCCGGGTCCGTCTGCCGGCCGGGCGCCCTTTCACGGGCGTCCGGCCAAAGGCGCTAAGGCTTGCGGCCGATGCCCGCGTACCCCATGCGGGCGAGCTCCTCGGCGATCATCGGCCGGTCGGCCGGGTCGATGAACGGCCAGCCGGTCTGCTCGCCCAGCCCCGTGGCCAGGCCCGGCGGGATGAGCTCGAAGTCGCCGAAGAAGGCCGCGATCTCCGAGCCCGGCCGCGGGCAGAACGGCGTGTTGGCCCGCCGGTAGAACTCGACGACCTTGTTGACCAGTTCCGGCGCCGTGTCGCTGCCCACGTGCGAGATCGCCAGATAGCTGCCCGGCGCCAGCGCCTCCCGGTAACGGGCCACGAACCCCTGGGGGTCGTCCCCGTCCGGCACGAGGTGCAGGAAGAACATCATCAGCAGCGCCACCGGCCGGTCGAAGTCGATCAGCTCCCGCACCCTGGGATCGCCGAGGACCTCCTCCGGCCGCCGCGCGTCGGCCTGCACCATGGCCACGCGGTCCGGTTCGGCCAGCAACGCCCGCCCATGGGTCGCGACCACCGGGTCGCTGTCCACGTACACCACCCGGGCGTCGGGGACGTACCGCCGGGCCGCCTCGTGCACGTTCTCCTGCGCGGGCAGCCCGGACCCCAGGTCCAGGAACTGGGTGATTCCCTGGTCGCACAGGTACTTCACCACGCGGCCGATCAGCGCGCGGTTCTGCTGGGTGCCGACGCGGACGTCGGGCATCACGCTCAGCACCAGCTCCGCCAGATCCCTGTCGGCCTGGAAGTTGTCCTTGCCGCCGAGAAAGTAGTCGTACATCCGCGCCGCGTTGGGAACGTGCGGATCAATGCCCAACGGCGCCTGCTCCATCATGAGTCTATGATTCCGGACATCAGAGGCTTCCATCCACTGATTCCCCTGATGTCGCGTTCTTTCCGGTATGTCACTCGGGTGTTCGCGCCGCCGACGGCAGGCGCAGCACGAAGCGGGCGCCGCCCTGGCAGTCCTCGACCGTGAGCGCCCCGCCGTGCGCCACCGCCACGTCGCGGGCGATCGCCAGTCCCAGGCCGGTGCCGCCCGCGTCGCGGCTGCGCGCCGCGTCCAGGCGGGTGAACCGCTCGAAGATCCGCTCGCGGTCCTCCTCGGCGATCTCCGCGCCGTCGTTCTCCACCGCCAGGACTGCCAGCCCGTCCTGAGGCTCCACCGACACCCTGATGCAGCGGTCGGCGTGCCGCGCGGCGTTGTCCAGCAGGTTCGTCAGCACGCGGGAGAGCTGGAGCCGGACGCCGTTGACGATCACGCCGTCGGCGGCCGCCAGCCGTACCGGGATCTTGTCGTTGCGGACGGACAGCTCCTCGCGGACCAGCTCGCCGAGGTCCACCCGCTCCATCGCCGCGTCCACGCGCGAGCCGATCCGAGCCAGCAGCAGGAGGTCCGTGATGATCGCCTCCAGCCGGTCGGTGTCGCGCAGCGCGCTGGACACGAGCGCGTCGAGGTCGGTGTCGTCCGGATAGAGCTGGGCGCTTTCGAGCTGGGCGCGCAGCCCGGCGATGGGGGTGCGCAGCTCGTGGGAGGCGTCGGAGGCGAACTGGCGCTGCTGGTGGGCCGAGCGCTCCAGGCGCGCCAGCGTCCCGTTGATGGAGGCGGCCAGCCCGGCCAGCTCGTCGTCCCGGGCCGGCTGCGTCACCCGGCGGCTCAGGTCGCTGGCGTTGATCTCGTCGAGCTGGGCGCGCATGGCCGCCACGGGACGCAGCGCGCGGCCCATGATCGTCCACGTGGCCCAGCCGGTGAGCGCGATGAGGATCAGGGTCTCGATCGAGGTCACCGTCTCCAGGGTGTGCCCGGCCAGCACGCCCGGCGCCCGCCGCCCCGCGTACACGACGCTGGAGTTCGCAGCGGGCGACACGCGGACGGCGGTCAGGTGCAGGCACACCTTGGGGAGGCAGCGCGTGGTGCTGATGACGCGGTTGTCCGGGGTGGGCCACACGTCGGTGAGGCGCGGCATGGCGAGCGCCGCGCCGCTGACCGCCGTGATGGTGCCGTCCGGGGCGACGATCTGGATGAGCGGCACGGTCGGATCCAGCGCCGCGACCCTGCCGCCGCGCCACTGTGTGCCGTCGCGGGTCTCCGCTGCGATCCGCTCGGCCGTGTTACGGGTGTCCGTCGCCACGCTGGCCGCGACCCAGGTGCGGGTCACGGTGACCGCCCCGATGCCGACCGGGACCAGCAGGATCGCGGCGATCAGTGTCGCGACGAGCGTGACACGCCCGCGCAGGGAGCGCGCCCAGTTGCGGGACACGCCCCGAGGCTACTAACCGTGACAACCGCCGGAAGTCGTGCGAAGGGAAAGATTCCCCCAACGCTCACGACCGCGTGCACGACCGGCGCTCACGTTCGGTCAGCTGGTGAGCGCCAGCCAGATCGTGGTGTCCGGGGCCACCGCGCGGGGGTCCGGCTGGGGGCCGCTGGACAGCAGGACCTCGCCCGAAAGCCCCAGCTCCGCCAGCGTGACCGGCTCCTCGCCGGTGTTGAGCACGACGGCCAGCCCGGGCGAGCGCTCCAGCGCCAGCACGTCCTCACGCGTGTCCAGCACGGAGGACTCCAGCCAGCGCAGGACGCCGCCGCCCAGCGCCGGATGCCGCTTGCGCAGCCGCAGGGCCGCCCGGTAGAGGCTCAGGGTCGAGTCCGGGTCGTCCTGCTGGGCCTCGGCCGACAGCTCCCGCCACTCCTCGGGGATCGGCAGCCAGGGGTCGCGCCAGCCGCAGCCCGGCGCGGTGGTCCACGGCAGCGGCACGCGGCAGCCGTCCCGGCTCTCGCCGCTGCGCTTGAACGCGGGGTCCTGGCGCAGCTCGTCGGGCAGGTCGAGCACCTCGGGCAGCCCGAGCTCCTCGCCGTTGTAGAGGTAGGCGGAGCCGGGCAGCGCCAGCATGAGCAGCGTCGCGGCGCGGGCACGGGCCAGGCCGCCGTGCCGGGTGACGTGGCGGGGCTTGTCGTGGTTGGACAGCACCCACGTGGTGGGCGCGCCGACCAGCTCGGCCTCCGCCAGCGACTTCTCGATGACCGTGCGGAACGACTTGGCGTGGTAGTCGGCCATCATGAAGTCGAAGTTGAACGCCTGGTGCAGCTCGTCGGGCCCGACGTAGCGGGCCAGCCGCTCCGGCGACGACACCCACGCCTCGGCCACCGCCATCCGGCCGCCCGGGTAGGAGTCGAGGATCGGCCGCCACTCGCGGTAGATGTCGTGGACGCCGTCCTGGTCGAAGTACGGCACCCGCTCGTCGCCGAGCAGCTCGACCTGGCGGCCCTCCTTCGGCCCGACGTCCGGGAGCCCGTCGTCCTTGATCATGCCGTGGGCCACGTCGACCCGGAAGCCGTCGACGCCGCGGTCCAGCCAGAAGCGCAGGATGTCGCGGAACTCGGCCCGCACCTCGGGGTGGTCCCAGTTGAGGTCCGGCTGCTCGGGCGCGAACAGGTGGAGGTACCACTGCCCGTCCTCGACCTGGGTCCAGGCGGGGCCGCCGAAGACCGACTCCCAGTCGTTGGGGGAGTCGCGGAAGATGTAGCGATCGCGGCGCTCGCCGCGCAGCGCCTGCTGGAACCACGGATGCCGGTCGGAGGAGTGGTTGGGGACGAGGTCCACGATGACGCGGATGCCGAGCGCGTGGGCGTCGGCGACCAGCGCGTCGAAGTCGGCCAGCGTGCCGAACATGGGGTCCACGCCGCGGTAGTCGGCCACGTCGTAGCCGGCGTCGGCCTGCGGCGAGGTGTAGAAGGGGCTCAGCCAGAGGGCGTCGACGCCCAGCTCGCTCAGGTAGCCCAGCCGCCGGCGCACGCCGGGCAGGTCGCCCATGCCGTCGCCGTCGTCGTCGGCGAAGCTGCGGGGATACACCTGGTAGACGACGGCGTCCCGCCACCAGTCGTCGCCGGTGGGCGGCCCGGTGGGCGGCCCGGTGGGCGGCACGGCGGGCGATGCGTCGTTCGGCAGCGAATGCGGCGTGGTGCCCATGGTCGTCCTTCCCCCGGGTGGTTCGTTCCGATGCAGGATGGCCTGCGGCGTTACGAGAGGTCAAGCGCAACTTGCGGAAAGTTGCAGAAGCGTCCCTTCTGCCGGTCAGGGCGCTGGCTCTGAGGTCAAGCCGGGGTCAGGATGGGTCTGGATCAGGTAACGCTTTTTGCAAGTTCTTCCAATTCTTGCAAAGTCTCGCTAACGTCCCGGAAACATAAGCCGCTCATCCGCGGCCCACATCGACTTCCAGCGGCGGCACCTCGCGCGTGCCGCCGCTCCCTCCGTGACCTCTGGAGGTCCCATGCGCAAGCGAGCTCTGGGTGCGGCGGCACACGTGGCGGCCCTGTCCGCCCTGGCGATGGCCGTGTCTGCCTGCGGCGGCGGCGAGCCGGCCGCCGCCCCCTCCTCGGCGCCCACCGGGTCGAGCGGCGCCACCGCGCCCGCCGCCCAGGGCGGCAAGCTCGTGATCTGGGCCGACCCCAACCGGGTCAAGGCGCTCAAGCCCTTCGCCGAGCAGTTCGGCACCGAGAACGGCGTGACCGTCGAGGTGAAGGAGATCAGCAAGGACAACCAGCAGGTCTTCCTCACCGCCTCCCAGCAGGGCAGCGGCCCCGACATCATGGTCGGCGCGCACGACTGGATCGGCAACCTCGTCCAGAACGGCGCCATCGACCCGGTCAACCTCACCGAGGAGCAGAAGGCCGCCTTCCCCGAGATCGCCATGAAGGCCGTCACCTTCAACGGCCAGGTCTACGCCGCGCCGTACGCGGTGGAGAACATCGCCCTGATCCGCAACACCGAGCTCGCGCCCGACGCGCCCGCCACCCTCGAGGACCTCGTCGCCAAGGGCAAGCAGCTCAAGGCCGCGGGCAAGGTCAAGGAGGTGCTCTGCCTGCCGGTCGCGCAGAAGGGCGACGCCTTCCACTCCTACCCGATCTTCGCCTCCGGCGGCGGCGCCCTGTTCGGCGCGACGGCCACCGGCGACCCGGACGCCAAGAAGGTGCTGGTCGGCTCGCCCGACTCGGTCAAGGCGTTCGGCAAGCTGAAGGAGCTCGGCGAGAAGGGCGACGGGGCGCTCAAGACCTCCATCACCAACGAGAACTACATCCCGAGCTTCGCCGCCAAGAAGTGCGCCTTCCTCGTCTCCGGCCCGTGGGCCATGGGCGATGTGAAGAAGGGCGGCTTCTCCTACGACATCACGCCCGTCCCGCCGTTCAAGGGCGGCAAGCCGGCCACCCCGTTCGTCGGCGTGCAGTCGTTCTTCGTCGCCGCGAAGGGCAAGAACAAGACGCTGGCGCAGGAGTTCGTCACCAACTACGTGACCAACAAGGACGTCGCCAAGGCGCTCTACGCGGCCGACCCGCGCCCGCCGGCGCTGACCGCGGCGCTGCAGGAGGTCCAGGCCACCGACGCCGACGCCGGCAAGTTCATGGACGCCGGCAAGGACGGCTTCCCGATGCCGGCCATCCCCGAGATGGCGGCCATCTGGGAGCCCTTCGGCATCGCCGAGGCCTCGGTCGTCAAGGGCGGCGACCCCGCCAAGGCCGCCGCGGCGGCGCAGAAGACCATCGACGGCTCGCTCAAGAACTGACGTCATGACGCAGGACACGCGCGTGGCCGCGGACACCCGCAGGGGTCCGCGGCCACGCCGGGAGATCACCACGACGTACGTGGTGAGCAGGATCGCGGTGCTGGCCGTGGCGGCCGCGATCCTGCTCTACGCCGTGCCGCCGCTGGTCGCCGCCGAGGCGTGGGCCTCGCTCACGCTGCTCTGCCTGGCGAGCGCGGGCATCGCCTACCTCTACCTGACCCGCCGCTTCGTCCCCGCGAAATACCTCGTCCCGGGCACCATCTGCCTGATCGCCTTCCAGGTGTTCCCCGTCCTGTACACGGTGAGCACCGCCTTCACCAACTTCGGCGACGGGCACCGCGGCGACATGCAGGCGGCGGTCACCGCCATCGAGACCGGCTCCGTGCGGCAGGCCCCCGGCTCGCCCGAGTACGCGCTGACCGCGGCGCTGCGCGACGGCGAGCTGGTGTTCCTGCTCGTGGACCCGAAGACCAAGCGGGTGCAGGCCGGCTCCGGCCAGGGACTGACCCCCGTGACCGGAGCGCGGCTCGGCATCACCGGCAAGGTCCTCCAGGCTCCCGGCTTCACCGTGCTCAAGGCCCCCGAGGCCGCCGCCCGCGGGCAGGAGATCTCCGCGCTGGCCGTCCCCACCTCCGGCGGGGTGATCAAGGCCAACGGGCTGAGCCGCGCCGTGGAGGGCAGGTCCGCGCTCACCTACGACGCCGCCTGCGACTGCGTCAACGGCGAGGGCGGCCCCTGGAAGGCCGACGAGGCGCGCGGCTACTTCGTCAACGCCAAGGGCGAGCACCTGGCGCAGGGCTGGCAGGTGAACGTCGGGTTCGGCAACTTCACCCGAGTCGTGACCGACCCCACCATCTCCGGCTACTTCCTCGGCGTCTTCGGCTGGAACGTGGTGTTCGCGCTGGTCTCGGTCGTCAGCACGTTCGTGCTCGGCATGTGCGTGGCGCTCGCGCTGCACCATCCCCGCATGCGGGGCACGGGCGTCTACCGGATCATGCTGATCCTGCCGTACGCCATGCCGTCCTTCGCGATGCTGATGGTGTGGCGTGACATGTTCAACCGCGACTTCGGCCTGATCAACCAGCTCCTCGGGCTGAACGTCGACTGGCTCGGCCAGAGCGGCACGGCCCGCGCGGCCGTCATCCTGGTCAACCTGTGGCTCGGCTTCCCGTACATGTTCCTGGTGACCACCGGCGCGCTCCAGGCGATCCCGCGCGAGCTGACCGAGGCGGCCTCCATCGACGGGGCCTCGCCCTGGTACGGGTTCCGCAAGGTGACGCTGCCGCTGCTGCTGGTGGCGCTCACGCCGCTGCTCATCTCGTCGTTCGCGTTCAACTTCAACAACTTCAACGCGATCCAGCTCACCAGCGAGGGCGGCCCGTTCCCCGCCGAGAGCCCGCAGGTCGGCGCGACCGACCTGCTCATCACCTACACGTTCCGGCTGGCGTTCGGCGCGGGTGGGGCGCAGTTCGGGTTCGCGGCGGCCATCTCGGTGTTCATCTTCGCGCTCGTGGCGGTCATCTCGGCGGTGGCCTTCCGCCGGACCCGCAAGCAGGAGGAGGTCTACGCGTGAAGCTCGCGCTCAGGCACGGCTTCGTGCTGCTCGTGTGCGTGTTCGCCCTGGTGCCGATCATGTTCGTGGTGTCGGCGGCGATCAACCCGCTCGGCACGCTCGCCTCCACCGACCTGCTGCCGAACGGGGCGAGTCTCGGCAACTTCGCCGCCCTGTTCACCAACGACCGGTACCCGTTCGCCCGGTGGTTCCTCAACTCGGTGTTCATCGCGCTGGCCGCCTCGTTCGCCAGCCTGCTGCTGTCGATGATGGCCGCCTACGCCTTCAGCCGGATGCGCTTCCGCGGGCGCCGGGTCGGGCTGCTGTCGCTGCTGCTCATCCAGATGTTCCCGCAGTTCCTGGCCATCGTGACGATCTTCATGATCTTCACGCGGGTCACCGAGCTGTACCCGGCGTTCGGCTTCGACACGGTGTGGGGCCTCATGCTGCTCTACCTGGGCGGCGCGCTGGGCGCGAACACGTGGCTGATGAAGGGCTTCCTCGACACCGTGCCGAAGGAGCTCGACGAGGCGGCCACGGTCGACGGGGCCACGCACGCGCAGATCTTCTGGCGGGTCATCCTGCCGCTGGTCACCCCCATCCTCGCGGTGACGGGGCTGCTCGCGTTCATCGGGATCATGAGCGAGTTCATCATGGCCAGCGTGTTCCTGCGCGACCCGGCGAGCAAGACGCTCGCCGTCGGCATGTACGGCATGATCGCCGGCGACCAGCGCAACGCCAACTTCGGCATGTTCGCCGCCGGCACGCTGATCACCGCGATCCCGACCGTCGGTGTGTTCCTCTGGCTGCAGAAGTTCATCGTCTCGGGCCTCACCGCCGGGGCCGTGAAGGGGTAGGCGCATGCTGTGTCTCGTCGGGGAGCCGCACCACGACGGCTCCGCGCTCTACGTGTCGGACCTCACGCCGTCGCCGGGCTCCCCGGTGACGGTCTGGGTCCGTGCCCCCCGCTCCGCCGCCGTCACCGGCGTGCACGTCCGCACGGTGTACGACGGCGAGCCCCGCTACACCGAGGCGGCCGTCGACGAGCTGAGGACGTCCTCGGACGTCACCGGGTACGGGCGCCAGGACGTGTGGTGGCGCGCCGAGATCGCCGCCGTCAACCCGGTCACCCGCTACCGCTTCCTGCTGCACACCCCGGGCGGCCAGGCGTGGCTCACCGCCGGCGGGCTCGCCGCGCACGACGTGACCGACGCCGGCGACTTCCGGCTCGTCTCCCACGAGCCGCCGCCGCCCTGGATGGCCGACGCGATCGTCTACCAGATCTTCCCCGACCGCTTCGGCCGCTCCGGCGCGTCCCGGCCGCTGCCCGGGTGGGCGCTGCCACGCGACTGGGACCGTGACCCGGTCATCCCGGAGGGTCCCGGCACCTCCCAGCAGTTCTACGGCGGCGACCTCGACGGCGTGGTCCGGCACCTCGACCACGTCCGGGCCCTGGGCGCCGACACGGTCTACCTCACACCGGTCTTCCCGGCCCGCTCCAACCACCGCTACGACGCCGCCGCCTTCGACCAGGTCGACCCGCTGCTCGGCGGCGACGAGGCGCTGGGCAGGCTCGCGGACGCGCTGCACGGGCACGGCATGCGGCTGCTCGGCGACATCACCACCAACCACTGCGGAGACGCGCACCCGTGGTTCACCGCCGCGGTGTCCGACGTGAACGCGCCCGAGCGCGAGATGTTCTACTTCGACCCCGACACCGGCGACTACGAGGCGTGGTTCGGGGTCAAGACGCTGCCCAAGCTCAACTGGGGCAGCGAGCTCGTCCGCTCCCGGGTGCCGGCCACGCTGAGGAGATGGCTGGGCCCGCTCGACGGATGGCGGGTGGACGTCGCCAACATGACCGGGCGCTTCGGGGCCGACGACCACACGCACGAGGTCGCGGCGCTACTGCGCCGTGAGGCGGGGCCCGGGGCGGCGCTCATCGCCGAGCACTGCCACGACGCCACCGCCGACCTCGACCGCGACGGCTGGCACGGCACCATGAACTACGGCGGCTTCACCCGCCCCGTCTGGACCTGGCTGCGCGACCCCGGCCTCGACCTCGCCCACTTCCTCGGCGTGCCCGGCGGCGTGCCCTCGCGCGCCGGCACGGCGGCCCTCGCCACGGTCCGGACGTTCGCCGCGCACATGTCGTGGCGCTCGCTCGTCCACTCCTGGCAGATCCTCGACTCGCACGACACGCCGCGGATCCGCACCGTCACCGGCTCCCGCGAGCGTCACCTGGTGGCCCTCGGCCTGCAGGCCACGCTGCCGGGCACGCCGATGGTGTTCGCGGGCAGCGAGTTCGGGCTGACCGGCGTCAACGGCGAGCACGCGCGCACCCCCATGCCGTGGAACCGGCCGGCCGACCAGGACCTCGTCACGCTCACGGCGTACCGGGAGCTGTTCGGGCTGCGCCGCGCCGAGCCGGCGCTGCGGCGCGGCGGCCTGCGCTGGCTGCACGCCGACGCGGACCATCTGGTGTTCGCCCGCGAGACCGAGGCCGAGACCCTCCTGGTGAGCGCCCGCCGGGCGCCGGGCGAGCCGCTGCCCCTGCCGGGGCCCGCGACCCCCGTCTACAACACTTCGGACACGAACGCGATCCCGGGCGGCGGGCCGGCCCTGAGGATCTGGCGTCTGGCGCGGCGAGCGGATACGTTGGGCGCTCTCCCTGTGTGAGCGTTCAACTTCTAGGCGTGGTGAGCGTGAACCTGTCCTCGGTGACCGTCCTGGCGTCCCTGCTGCCCGCCGCACCCGCCGTGCCGGTGCTCCCGCCCGCGGCCGCCGTCGCCGCCGTCGCGGCGGGGACGACGTACTACGTCGACTCCGGCAAGGGCGACGACTCCGCCGCCGGCACCAGCGCCACCGCCCCGTGGAAGTCCCTCGACAAGGTCAACGCGGCCGACCTGAAGCCCGGAGACGCGATCAGCGTCAAGCGGGGCAGCCGGTGGACCGGCACCCTCACCCTGTCCGCCGAGGGCACGGCCGCCCGGCCCATCGTCGTCCAGCCGTACGGCCAGGGCCCCCTCGCCACGATCAGCGGCCAGGAGGGCAACTGCGTGGTCGTCAGCGGCGACCACTGGCGCGTCAGCGGCCTGCGCGCCTCCCGGTGCCAGTGGGCGGGCTTCGAGGTCGGCGGCGACGGCAACCACCTGGTCGGGGTGCAGGCGGACCGCAACATCGCCGGCATCTGGATCACCCCGACCGGCTCCCGCAACGTCGTGCGCGACAGCACGCTCGAGGACAACGACAAGATGAGCGTCAACGACGACGCCCCCGACAACGACTCCGGGGCGTTCGGGATCCTCGTCAACGGCGACGACAACCTCGTGACCGGCAACACGATCACCGGCAGCAACGCGCCGAGCCACGACTACCGGATGGACGGCGCGGCCGTCGAGATCTTCGACGGCGACCGCAACCGCGTCACCTACAACCGCGCCCACGACAACGAGACGTTCACCGAGCTGGGCGCGACGAAGGGCAAGACCGCCACGGGCAACGTGTACGCCTTCAACGTCGTCACCTCCTCCCTGCCGCAGAGCTCCTTCCTCGTCACCCGCGGCCCCCGGCACGTGGTGGGGCCGGTGCTCGGCACGGTCGCGGTGCACAACTCGGTGTACCTGCCGGGCCCGCGCACCCTCGGCTGGTCCTGCCACGGCGGCTGCTCCCCGTCGATCCTGCGGCTGCGCAACAACGCGGTCAGGGTGGGCGGCCAGGCCGGCTTCGAGGACGGCAAGGGGGCCGACGAGGCGGGCAGCGTCTACGAGGGCCGCACGGCCCGCTTCCGGCGTGGCCCGAGGACCGTCATGGCCGACCCCCGCTTCGTCTCGCGCACCGACCTGCGGCTGCGCCCGGGCTCCCCGGCGCTCGGCCGCGGCCTGCCGCTGTCGGCCGCCTGGTTCGGCGGCACGGCCCTGACCACGGACATCACCGGCACGCCCCTGTCCTCCCCACCGGCGGCAGGCGCCTACCAGCCCTGACCACCGGCCGCGCAGACGTGGTAATCACCGTTTCCGGACGCCGGCCGGCCGCTTGGCTACCATGCCGCCTCATGAAGAGACGGGCCAAGATCGCAATCGTGGGTGTCGCCACGATGACGTTGACCACCCTTCCCCCCACAGCCCCCGCCGCCATGGCGGCGGGGAGTTACCTGATCAGGAATGTCTCCACCAACATGTGCCTGACCTGGGGCATGGATCCGGAAGGCCGTAGCCAGGAGTACGCCGCGCATACGCAGTACTGCCCGCCTCCACACGGTCGGGACGGCTACCTGTGGACCCGCGACGCCCGATCGGAGCTCGTCAGCCTCTACAGCAGGAACAAGCGGTGCCTGGGTGCGCCGAGAAGGAACTCGATCGTGCCCATGCAACGCTGCGGCACGGCGATCGAGAAGCGCCGCATCACCTTCACCACGGTCGAGCAGGCGGCGGGAGGCGACCGGATCCTGATCACCTGGAAGGGGCGCCCGATCAGGTGGCAGGGACCGGTCAGGGAGACGTGCCTCACGACGAGCTACCGCAATGCGGTGTCCGGCGTCCCCTGCGACCCGTCGAGCACGAACCAGCTCTGGGTCCTCGTCCGCTGACGGGGCCTCAGCTGTGGGGGAGGCCGCGGATGATCATGTCGATGGCGGTCTCGAAGGTCCGGGCCACCTCCTCCGGGTCGTCCCGGCCGATGTGCCCCTGCTGCTCCGTCAGGATGAGGCCCGTCACGAAGCCGTGGAGCACGTCGGCCGTGCGCGTGCGCTCCTCCTCCGGCACCCCGGCCTCGGCCATGATCGGGAAGAGGACGTCCCACAACCCGCCCTCGTGCGTGGCGACCGCCTCCGGGTGGGTGTGGATGTACGCCCACAGCGACGGGTACGTGGAGACCAGCCGCCGGTAGGCGTGGGCCAGCCGGCGCAGCCGCTCCTGCCAGGACTCCCCGCTCTGGACGGGCAGCTCCAGCCGCCCCGCCATGGTGCGGCAGATCTGGGCGATCAGCGCCGTCTTGTTCTCGACGTGGTGGTACAGCGACATGGGGTTCACGTCGAGGGCGGCGGCGAGCTTGCGCATCGACAGCGCGTCGACGCCGCCCTCCTCCACCAGGCGCAGCGCCGTCGAGTAGATCTCCTCGGGACTCAGGGGGGCGCCCCTGCGCGCACTGACAGCCATACGGCGTATGCTAGCGATAGCCATACGGTGTATGGCTGCTTTGTGAGGCGACGACACAGGGAGAGTTTGATGAAGGAGATCCCCTCACCGTCCGGCCTGCCGTTCCTGGGCAACACGCTGCAGATCCCCGCGCACTCGCCGATGGCGCACTTCACCGAGCTGGCGGGCAGGTACGACGAGGGTCTCTTCCAGCTCGACATCGTCGGCCGGAGGGTGCTCTTCGTCTACGACCCCGACATGGCGGCCGAGCTGTGCGACGAGACCCGGTTCCGCAAGCGGATCGAGCCGCCCCTGTCGATCGTCCGCGACTTCTCCGGCGACGGCCTGTTCACCGCCGAGCTGGACGAGCCCGTGTGGGGTCAGGCCCACCGCATCCTCATGCCGGCCTTCAGCCAGCGCTCCATGAAGGCGTACTACCCGCAGATGCTGGAGATCGCCGAGCGGCTGGTCGGCTCGTGGGCCTCCCGCCAGGGCGAGGACCTGCCGGTGTCGGACGACATGACCCGGCTCACCCTCGACGTCATCTCCCTGACCGGCTTCGGCTACCGCTTCGAGTCGTTCCGCTCGCCCGAGCTGCACCCGTTCCTGAAGGCCATGGGCGGCGCGCTGACCGAGGCCATGATCCGCAACCGGCAGCTCCCCGTGGTCACCAAGCTCAAGCGCCGGAGCGAGGAGTCCTACCGCCAGGACATCGCCACCATGCGCGAGCTGGTCGAGGACGTCATCCGGCAGCGCAGGGCCCGACCGGCCGGCGGGGCCAAGGACCTGCTCGGGCTGATGCTGGAGGCGGCCGACCCGCTCACCGGCGAGCGCCTGTCCGACGCGAACATCCGCGACCAGGTGCTCACCTTCCTCATCGCCGGGCACGAGACGACGAGCGGCCTGCTGTCCTTCGCCCTGTACAACCTGCTGCGCCACCCCCACACCCTGGCCCAGGCGTACGACGAGGTGGACCGGCTGCTGCCCGGCGACGAGCCGCCCACGTACGAGACGATCATGAAGCTGGACGTGATCCCGCGCGTCCTCGACGAGACGCTGCGCACCTGGTCGCCGATCCCCGCCTTCGCCGTCACCGCGCTGGAGGACACCACCCTCGGCGGCTACCCCGTGCCCGCGGGCACCCCGGCCGCCCTCGTCCTGCCGGCCCTGCACCGCCACCCGAAGGCGTGGGAGCGGCCCGAGGAGTTCGACATCGACCGCTGGCTGCCCGAGCGCAGGAAGGACCACCACCCGGCCGCCTACAAGCCGTTCGGCAACGGCGAGCGCGCCTGCATCGGCCGCCAGTTCGCCCTCACCGAGGCGCGGCTGACGCTGGCCATGCTGCTGCGGCGGTTCGCGCTCTCCGACCCCGCGGCGTACAGGATGAAGATCAAGCAGACGCTCACCCTCAAGCCGGAGGGGTTCACGCTCCAGGTGCGCGAGCGGCGCCCGCACGAGCGCTTCAGCGGCGCGGCTCCCGTGGCGCAGGCGGAGGAGCGGGACGAGGGGCAGGAGATCGCCGTGACCGGCGTGCCGCTCACCGTCGCCTACGGCTCCAACCTCGGCACCTGCTCCGACATCGCCGAGCGGCTGGCCGAGCGGGCCGGCCGGTCCGGCTTCGCCACCACGCTCACCGCCCTCGACGACCTCGAACCGCCCCGCGAGGGCCTGCTCGTCGTCGTCGCCTCCTCCTACAACGGCAAGGCCCCGGACAACGCCCAGCGCTTCGACGCCCGCACGACGCTGCCCGACCTGTCGGGGGTGCGGCTCGCGGTGCTCGGCTGCGGCAACACCCAGTGGCCCACGTACCAGGACTTCCCGCGCCGCGCGCACGACAAGCTCACCGCCGCCGGCGCCGTGCCGCTGGTCGAGCGGGGGGAGGCCGACGCCGACGGTGACTTCGACGGCGACGTGTCCGCCTGGACCGCGACGCTGTGGGCGGCCCTGGCCGAGGAGTACAGCGCGTCGGCCGCGGACGCCGGCCCCCGCTACGAGCTGGAGGTGCTGACCGAGGCCGAGGTACGGCCCGCCGTGGTGTCCGAGCGGGCCTTCCCGCTCACGGTCGTGTCCAACGAGGAGCTGACCTGCGACCCGGCCGGGCTCTGGGACTTCTCGGTGGAGGCGCCCCGGCCCGGCGTCCGCTCCCTCGTCGCGCGGCTGCCCGAGGGCGTCACCTACTCCGCCGGCGACCACCTGGCCGTCTTCGCCAAGAACGACCCCGAGCTGGTCGAATGGGCGCTGCGCTGCCTGCGCGTGCCGCGTGAGCAGGTCGTACGGCTGCGCGCCAGGGGCGGCACGCACCTGCCGGTGGACCGGCCGGTCACGGCGGGGCTGCTGCTGACCGAGTTCGCCGAGCTCCAGGAGGTCGCCACCCGCGCCGACCTGGAGGCGCTGGCGGCGCACACCTCCTGCCCGTGGACGCGCGGGCAGCTCGCCGCGCTGACCGCCGACTACGCCGACGAGATCCTCGCCAAGCGGCTGTCGCCGCTGGCGCTGCTGGAGCGGTTCCCGGCGATCGAGCTGCCGCTGGCGGCGTTCCTGGAGATGGCCGGGCCGATCAAGCCGCGGTACTACTCGGTGTCGTCCTCGCCGCTGGCCGAGCCCGGCCGGGTGCGGATCACCGTCGGGCTCGTCGAGGGGCCCGCCTGGTCCGGCAGCGGCCGCTATCAGGGCATGTGCTCGGCCTACCTGGCCGGGCTCGCCCCCGGTGAGACGTTCTACGGCTACGTCCGGGTGCCCGCGCCGCCGTTCCGGCTGCCGGACGACCCGGAGACGCCGGTGATCCTGGTCGGGCCGGGCACCGGGTTCGCGCCGCTGCGCGGCTTCCTGGAGGAGCGGGCGCTGAGCGGGGCGAGCGGGGCGGTCGAGGTGTTCACCGGGTGCCGCCACCCCGAGCACGACTGGCTGTACCGGGAGGAGCTGGCGGGCTGGGCCGCCGCGCCGAACGTCCGGGTGCACGAGGCGTTCTCGGCCGTGCCGGGGCATCCGCACAGGTTCGTCCAGGACGCCGTGGCCGCCGAGGCCGACCGCGTGTGGGAGCTGCTGGAGGCCGGGGCGCACGTGTACGTGTGCGGCGACGGGCTGCGCATGGCGCCCGCCGTCCGGCGGGTCCTGGCCGGCATCCATCGGGAGCGGACGGGCGGTGACGGCGAGGCGTGGCTGGCGTCCCTGGAGGAGCAGGGCCGCTACCAGCAGGACGTCTTCGCCTGACGGTCTCGCCGGGCTCGCCGGGCGGAGCCCGCTCCGCCCGGCCGGTCGGCGGAAAGGTGCAGGCGGCAGGGGGCAAAGGCTGCCTGACCAACCCACTCCGGAACAGTTGATTGGGATATAACCGCAGCATGCGTGACATATCTCTAAAACATCCGCGAAACCTTGGCGCGGCACTGTGGGAGCCCTGGAAAGGAGGGCACCGATGCTGCTGCGACTGAGGGTGTCACTGCCGGACCGGCCGGGGGCGCTCGGCCAGGTGGCGCGGGCGCTCGGCGCCCTGGGCGCCGACATCCTGCAGGTGACCGTGCTCGAACGCGAGTCCGGGCGGGCCGTGGACGACTTCACCGTGTCCTGGCCGGGGGCCGCCACGACGGACGAGGTCCGTGACCGGCTGTCCGCTGTGCCGGGGATCCGGATCGAGGGCGTCTGGACGACCAGGGAGGTGCCGGGCTCCGCGCCCGACTACGACCTGCTCATGCACGTCGCGGCAGAGCCGGGGCGCGCCTTCGCGACGCTGGTGGACGCGCTGCCGGGGCTGTGCGGGGCCGAGTGGTCGCTGGCGATGTCCGGCGGCGAGGTGCGGCACGCCAGCCTGTCCGCCCCCGCCGCGTTCGACCTGGACGAGCCGCCCCTGCGCGCCGCCACGCGCGTCTCCGAGAAGCTGCGGCTCATGCTGCTGCCGGTCTCCGCCCACGACTTGCACGTGGTGGTCGCCCGCTCCGAAGGCCCGGGCTTCCACCGCGCCGAGGTGGAGCGCGCCGCCCGCATCGTGGACGTGGTGTCCGCCCTGTCCCTGCGCTGAGGACGTCCCTGCGCCGAGGACGTCCCTGCGCCGAAGAAGCCCGTCCCCGGGACGGCCTACCGTACGGTCCGGGGCGTTGACCCGGAAAACGGCGGATCATTAGCGTGAGCGGCGCAGCCGTGCGCGGATCGGCCGTCCGGCCGGGCCGCGCGGCTCTCACGGAGGAGCGGCAGATGGACTTCGAGCTGACCGACGAGCAGCGGGCCTTCCGGGAGACGCTCCGGGCGTTCGTCGACAAGGAGATCGTGCCGGTCGCGACCGAGTGGGAGCACTCCGGCCGCTATCCCACCGAGATCGTGGACACGATGCGCCGGATGGGGCTGTTCGGCCTGTCCGTGCCCGAGGAGTACGGCGGGCTGGGGGCCGACATGGTGTCGTTCGCGCTCGTCTTCGAGGAGATCGCGCGCGGCTGGATGGGCGTCGCCGGCATCCTCGGCTCGCACACGATCGCCTGCTGGATGATCGCCCGCCACGGCACCGACGAGCAGAAACGCCTTCACCTGCCCGACCTGGCCACCGGCGCCCGCCGCACCGGCATCGCGCTCACCGAGCCCGCCGCGGGCACCGACCTGCAGGGCATCCGGACGCGGGCCGTACGCGACGGCGACCACTACGTCGTCACCGGCACCAAGACGTGGATCACCAACGCCCGCCACGCCGACCCGCTGCCCGTGCTGGTCAAGACGTCCGTCACCGAGCCGGCGCACAAGGGCATGTCCGTGCTGCTCGTCGATCCGTCGGCCGACGGTTTCACGGTCAGCCGCGACCTGCCCAAGCTGGGCTACAAGGGCACCGAGACGTGCGAGGTCGTGCTCGACGGCGTGCGCGTGCCGGAGTCGGCGCTGCTCGGCGGCGTCGAGGGGCGCGGCATGCAGCAGGTGCTCGGCGGGCTGGAGACGGGCCGGGTCAACATCGCCGCCCGCGCGGTCGGGGTCGCCCAGGCCGCCTACGACGCCGCGCTGTCCTACGCCCGCGAGCGCACCGCGTTCGGGCAGCCGATCGCCGACTTCCAGGCCATCCAGCTCAAGCTCGCCGACCTGGCCACCGAGATCCAGGCGGCCCGCCTGCTCACCTACTGGGCCGCCTCCCGGGCGGACGACGGCGGGCGCGTCGACATGGAGGCGGGCATGGCCAAGTACTTCGCCTCAGAGGTGGCGCTGAAGGCGTCGCTGGAGGCCATGCGGATCCACGGCGGCTACGGCTACTCCCAGGAGTTCGTGGTGGAGCGGCTCTACCGGGACGCGCCGCTCATGGCCATCGGTGAGGGCACGAACGACGTGCAGCGGCTGGTCATCGCCCGCGCCCTCGTCTCCGGCAAGGGCCGGATCGGCTGGTAGGGGGCGGGGGAGGGGGCGAGGGGATGTTCGCGCGGGCGGGCGGCGGGCATACTCGGCCGGACGCGACGTCATGCGGGTGAGGAGGGCCATGTCGGGACCACGGCACCCCGGCGAGCCGCACGCCCATCCGGACGGGCCCGGTCACCCTGCCGACGGGGAGCAGGCGCACGGGCTCGGGCACACCTCCGGCCATGCGGAAGCTCACGGGGACGGGCACATCCCCGGCTCCGATCACGGCCACGGCCACGGCCACGGCCACGGCCACGGCCACGGCCACGGCCACGGCCACGGCCACGGCCACGGGCATGGGCATGGGCACGGGCGTGGGCACGGGCATGGGTCCGCTGCCCGGCGGGGGAGGGCGCGGGGCGTGCTGTCGCGCCTGTGGCACGCCGCCGCCCCGCACAGCCACGACAGCGCCGGCAAGACCGACGCCGCCCTGGAGGGCAGCAGCCGGGGGCTGCGGGTGCTGGCCGCCTCGTTCGCCGTGCTCATGGCCACCGCCGCCGTCCAGGCCGTCATCGTCGTCATGTCGGGCTCGGTCGCCCTGCTCGGCGACACCCTGCACAACGTGGCCGACGCGCTCACCGCCGTGCCGCTGGCCATCGCGTTCTCGCTCGGCCGCCGCGCCGCGAACCGCCGCTTCACCTACGGGTACGGCCGGGCCGAGGACCTCGCCGGCATCGCCATCGTCGTCGTCATCGCCCTCTCGGCCGCGGTGGCCGGGTACGAGGCGATCCGGCGGCTGGCCGGGCCGCAGGACCTGCGCGCGGTCGGATGGGTGGCCGCCGCGGGCGTGGTGGGCTTCCTCGGCAACGAGTGGGTCGCCCGCTACCGGATCAGGGTGGGCCGGGAGATCGGCTCCGCCGCGCTGGTGGCCGACGGCCTGCACGCCAGGACCGACGGGTTCACGTCGCTGGCGGTGCTGCTCGGCGCGGGCGGGTCGGCGCTGGGGTTCCCGATCGCCGACCCGCTCGTCGGCCTGCTCATCACCGCCGCCATCTGCTTCGTGCTGCGCGACGCCGCCCGGGAGATCTACCACCGGCTCATGGACGCCGTCGACCCCGCCCTCGTGGACCAGGCCGAGGCCGTGCTGAGGACCGTCGAGGGGGTGCGCGCGGTCGGCTCCGTCCGGCTGCGCTGGATCGGCCACGCGCTGCACGCCGAGGTGGACATCCTCGTGGACCACGACCTGACGCTGGTGCGGGCGCACGCGCTGGCCGTGGAGGCGGAGCACCGGCTCATCCACGACGTGCCGCGGCTGCGGGCCGCCACGGTCCACACCGACCCCCACGGGCCCGTGGACGTCGACCACCACGCCCCTCTCCATACGCATCGCATCACCTGATGCGGTGCGGGTAGGTTGGGGCGGGTGTCCTCCGCCGCCTCAGACCAGCCTGCCCCGTCCCTCGCGGCCCGCGAGGACGTCCGGGACCCCGCGGACGGGAACGCCGCGCACCGGGAGCACAGGCTCGCCTGGCTGGACGCGCTGCGCGGCGTGGGCGCGATGGCCGTGGTCGCCGAGCACATGCTCCCCTGGTTCCTGCCGTCGCTGCGCCCGTACTGGTTCAGCCTCGGCGTGTACGGCATCCTCGTGTTCTTCCTGGTCAGCGGCTACATCATCCCGGCCTCGCTGGAGCGGCACGGCGACCTGCGGCGCTTCTGGGTCAGCCGGGCCTTCCGGCTCTACCCGCTGTACCTGGCCGTCGCGGCCCTGGTGGTCGGGCTGGCCTGGTGGGTGCCGGTGCGCGCGGAGGTGCCGCGCGACGGGTCGGCGGTGGCGGCGCACGCGACCATGCTGCTGGACGTCGTCGGCGTGGGCGGCGTCGCCGACACCATGTGGACGCTCTCGTACGAGATGGTGTTCTACCTGCTCGTGACCGCGCTGTTCGTGATGCGGGCGCACGAGCGCAGCGGGCTGCTGGCCGTGCTGTTCGCCGGGTTCTCGGTCGTCGTCGGGCTGGCGTTCGCGGGCCCGGTGGCGACGGGCGGCTGGGTCCCGTACGTCTCGGGCGCCGTGTTCGCCGCCGGGCTCGCGTGCGTCGTCTCGGGCCGGTTCCGTACGGCCGGCGCCTGCGTCCTCGGCCTGATGGCGGTGGCGCTGCCGGTGCTGAGCGGGCGGGTGCCGTGGCTGGGCGTCGCCGTGCTCGGCGTGATGTTCGCGGGCACCGCGATCCACCGCTGGGAGCGCGGCACCGGCCCCCTCTGGCCGGTGGCCGTCACGGGCGCGCTGGTGGCCCTCGCGCCGGTGGGGGCGATCGGGTCGGGATGGTGGTGGGTCCAGCCGGACGTGTGGATCACCACGATCGCGCTGGCCGCGGCCACGTTCGCGGGGGCGATGGTGCTGCGCGGGCGCCGCCTGCCGCGGGTGCTGACCTGGATGGGCCTGATCAGCTACTCGCTCTACCTGGTGCACCATCCGCTGCTGAAGTACTTCGTCCAGGTCACCGGGGATCTGCGGCGCGCGCCGTTGCCGGTGCAGCTCGTCATGGCGGCCGCAGCGCTGGCCCTGGTGATGCTGGTCAGCGCCCTGGCGTACCGGTTCGTGGAGCGGCCGATGCAGCGGCTCGGCCGTCGCGCGGCGCGCCCCGCCACGAACTGACACCCCCGCGAGCCCCGGTTCCTGCCGGGCGGCTCCGAGGCGCGGCGCGCACCCGGGGCGCGCACCACGTAGCGTGGTTGACGTGTGTCCGACCGTAGGCGAGGGGGCGGTGTGTCACCATCACCGGAACCATGGGTCACGATCTCGCCCCGGCCCGGTTTCACGATCCCGCCCCCGCCCCGGCCTTCGGCATGCCCCTGGGGAGAGGACTGGGCCTGGGCGGCGCATGAGTGCCGAGCGGCTTCTCCCGTGCCGCGACCGGCAACAGGTCCGGCGATACTGCATCGGTCAGCCGAACTGGCCGGTCCCTTCGGCTTCCCGACGGTGCGGTGGCTGCTCGCCGTCAATGCCGCGTTGTTGATCGCGCTGGTCATCGCCGGGCTGGTGGATGAGACGTCCGCTCGGCGTTCCGTCATCTGGCGCCGGCTGTTCGGTCTCACGCAGGGCTGGCTGGTTCCCCTGGCCGCCGCCTGCTGGGCCTGGCTCGCCACGGCCGTCGCGGCTCTCCACCTGGTGCGGGACCCGCATGCCGAAGCGGCCGGCTGGCTGCTGCTGGGAATCATGGTGCTGAGCCTGCTGCCGATGATCCTCGATCTGGACTTCGCGCAGGCCGTACGGCTGTGCCTAGTGGCGATGGTGCTCGTGGCGTACGGCGTCGGCATGATCGCTGTGGACCAACGCGGATCCCCCGAGGAGCTACCCCGGGGCTGGGAGGACCACCGGGTCGGACACATCGAAGGACCGGCCCATCCGATGCCTGCACATGCTCGATGAGGGCACGCCGACCCCGCTGATCCGCCGGGCGGCCTCGTCGGGCGTCTCTTCCGGACGGTGGAGACGCCGGCAGGCCGGGCGATTGTCGGCGCCCGCCCGTAGCATGAGCGTCTCAACCGAGACCACGTGTCCTCCCGTCACCACCACCGGCTGACTGCCGGACATACGCGAGTGCGCCTGTGGCGCTGGGTCGACGGGCGAGAGAGAGGCGGCGGGGCCATGCCCGGGGTGCTGGTGCTGATGGGGTCGGGCGAGACGAGCCCGACCATGGTGGAGGTCCACCGGTCCGTGGCGCGGCGCCTCCCGGCGGGGGCACGGGCCGTGCTGCTCGACACGCCGTACGCGTTCCAGGAGAACCGCGCCGACATCAGCGCCCGCGCCCGCCGTTACTTCGCCCGCAGCGTCGGCCTCGAGGTGCGGGTCGCCGACGGCGTCGCGGGCGCCGACTGGGTGTTCTCCGGGCCGGGCAGCCCCACGTACGCGCTGGACCGCTGGAGCGAGGGGCCCGTGGGCGGCGACCTGCGGGCCCGCGTCCGGGCCCGGCAGGGAGCGACGGTCCTCGCCTCGGCGGCGGCCTGCACGGCCGGGGTGGCGACGGTCCCGGTGTACGAGATCTACAAGGTCGGGGCGGAGCCGCATTGGCGGCCGGGGCTCGACCTGCTGGAGCCGCTCGGGCTGCGGGTGGTCGTGATCCCGCACTTCGACAACGCCGAGGGCGGCACCCACGACACCCGCTACTGCTACCTGGGGGAGCGGCGGCTGTCGCGCATGGAGCGGGAGCTGCCGCCGGGCACCGCCGTCCTCGGCCTCGACGAGCACACCGCGGTGCTCGTGGACCTCGACGCCGGGGAGGTGGAGGTGGCGGGCCGCGGCGGCCTGACCGTCCGTAGGCCGGGCTCGCGGGCCGTGCTGCCGGCCGGCACCCGCGTGACCCTGGCCGAGCTGCGCCGCCTCACCGAGGGCGGGGGCGACCGCCGGGGCGACGGCAAGGGCCGGGGCGAGGGCGGTGGCGAGGGCGAGAACGGGGGCGGCGGCGAGGGAGAAGCCGGGGGTGCGGGCCGGACGGGCGCCGCGCTGCTCCCGCTCGCCGTCCCTAAGGTCGTCCAGATGACGCTGGAGGAGGCGATCCGCGCGTGCGAGGGTCGCTTCCGGGACGCGGTGGCCGCGTCCGACCTGACGGCCGCGGCGCGGGCCGTGCTCGACCTGGAGGCCGACCTGGTCAAGTGGTCGGCCGACACGGAGGAGGACGAGGGAGGCGTCGGCCAGGCCCGCGACCTCATGCGGCTGCTCATCGCCCGGCTGGGGGAGGCGGCGTCGGAGGCGGGCGTGCGCCGGCTGGTGGAGCCGCTGCTGGCACTGCGCGACGAGCTGCGCCGGACCGGCCGCTACGCCGACGCCGACACGCTCAGGGAGGCGATGGGCCGGGGCGGCGTCCTGGTCGAGGACACGTCTGACGGTCCCCGCTGGACCACCCGCCCCGGCTCACCCGGCTCACCGCCCGGGCCGGACGGCCCGCCTCACTGACCCCACCGGCCCGGCTCACCGCCCTGACCGGACGGCCCGCCTCACCGACCCGACCGGCCCGGGTCACCGTCGTTGACCCGACCGTCCCGGCTCACCGTGGTGGACGGGACCGTCCCGGCTCGCAGGAGCTCGCGGGTGGGGTCACCACTCGTCGCCGCCGCCTTCGTCGTCGCTCTCGAAGACCTCCTCGACGGCCTCGCTCACGAGGTAGCCGCCGACGAGGCCCGCCGCGCCGGCCGCCGCCACCGCGCCGAGACCCGCCCCGCCGCCGTGGTGCCCCCCATGGTGATGATCGCCGTGGTGGTGATCGCCGTAGTGACCACCGTGGTGCTCGCCGTGATGCCCGCCGCCGTGCCCGTAGCCGTGGCCGGCGTGCTGCGCCAGGCCGCCGAGCCAGCGGTCGATCTCGCTCGCCCAGTCCATGCCCAGCGCCTCGTCGTGCCCCACCCGGAAGCGCCCGACGGCGTCGCCCGAGCCTCCGAACCGGCCGCTGCGCTTGTCCGCCTCCAGGATCACCTCCAGCCCATGGGGGTCGGCGACGAACGTCAGCTCCACCTCGCCGACCTGCCCGGCGTGCCGGGGCGGCGGGTAGAACTCGATCTCCTGGTAGAACGGCAGCTCCTGTCGCACCCCGTACAGCTGCCCGACCTCCACGTCCGCGGACCGGAACTGGAAGCCCAGCTCCAGGAGCGCCCGCAGCACCCGCAGCTGCGACGGCAGCGGCTCCACCGAGACCGGGTCGAGGTCGCCCTTGTCGACGGCCTTGGCGATGGCCAGCTCGGTGCGCACGCCCACGGCCATGCCGGTCAGGGGCTGCCCGTCGACCTCGTTGAGCGGCGTCTCCCACGGCAGCGTGATCTGGAACGGGATCGTCCGCCGCTCCTTCTCCGCCAGCCGGAACGGGCCGGACACCTGGACGCGGTGGAACTCCGCCAGCCCGCTCGCCTCACCCTCGCCGCCCTCGATCTCGACCCCGGCGACCAGGCCGAGCGTGACGTGCTCGATGTCGGCGTCGAAGTCGCCGCCGGCGAGCCGTACCTCGCCGCTCAGCGTCCCGCCCGGCCGGGCGAGCGGCGTCGCGAGGACGGTGTCCACCGAGGGCGCGCCCACGCCGAGAGCGCCGAGCATGCGTTTGAAGACCACGGGTTGCACTCCTGTCGATCAGACCGATGACTGATGTCCACCAGCAAACGATCACCGCCGGGCTGTGGTTCCGGAACGCGCGGCGCGAGATTATCAGGCCGCGCTCGTGTTCGGCGGGTGATTGCGCGACGACGATCCGTATCAGCCTGGGCGGGTCAGCCGGCGCGGGTCAGCCCCAGGAGCGCGGAGGCCGAGGAGGCCGAGGGCAGGTCACGGGCCGCCGCCAGCAGCTCCTCCACCGCGTCCGCCCGCAGCGCCCGCCCGGCGTTCGAACGGAACTTGACCTCCAGCTCCTCCCGCGTCAGCGGCCGCTCCGGCCCGCCGCGCGAGGAGTCCACCCGGTGCTCCACCGTGGAGCCGTTCCGCAGCCGGACCCTCAGCACCGCCGCGAACGAGCGCGGGAACAGCTCCGAGGCCCGCTCGTCCGCCACGCACCGCACGCGCGCCGCGAGCGCGAGCGCGGCCGGGTCGAGGGCGGCGAAGTCGTCCAGGTCCAGTCCGAGCCCGCCGCCTCCGAGCAGCGCCGCGGCCACCGTGTACGGGCCGGAGAACTTCGCGTGGTACGCCGAGCGCGGCCGGGCCTTCTCCTCCGGCGGCTCGGCGATGGTGCGCAGCACCGGGGCCGCCACCCCCAGCTCGGCCGCCGCCACGTCCTCCGGTGACAGCCCGGCCGCCCGCAGCGCCAGCGCGCAGTCCACGGCCGGATGGGTGAAATGGTTGGCCGGGTACGGCTTGTACACGGTGCGCGGCAGCTCCCACCGCTCGCCGAGGCCCGACAGCAGCGCCTCCGCGTCGTACCGGCCGTCCAGCCACGCCTGGAAGAACCCGAACCGTCCCTCCAGCACGGTCGGCGGCCCCGTCACGCCTTCGAGCGCGAGCACCGCGGCCGACACGCCGGCGTGCGCCGCCCACCCGCAGTGGGCCCGCTTGACCGTGCCGCCCGTCCGGTTCGCCTCGATGAGCCCGGAGCCCATGCTGGCCGCCACCCCGGCCGCGTGCGCGACGCCCTCCGCCGGCAGCCCGAACAGCAGCCCGGCCGCCACGGCCGCTCCCAGCGTCCCGCAGATCGACGTGGCGTGCTGGCCCCGCTCGAAGAACAGCGAGGTGCGCGTCTCGGGCAGGTAGGAGGCCATGCCGAGGCGGGCGCACACCTCGATCCCCGCGGCCACGGCGCTCACCAGGGCGGAGCCGCTCGCCCCGGTCGCCTCGGCGGCGGCCAGCGCGCGCAGGTCGGCCAGTACGGGCTCGGGGACGTCGAGACGGAACGGGGTCACATGGTCGGACATGCTGCCTTCCTCGTCGGATCATTCGGTGATG
>NZ_JBEXDT010000042.1:0-67397 GCF_040605905.1 Nonomuraea sp. NPDC005501
GGAGGACTGACCCTCCCGGCCGCGCCGCCCGGCGTGCCCGGACGGGCGGCTCAGCCGCAGTTGGCCCAGCCGGCGCTGGTGCTGCCGCCGCCGGCGCTGCCGGAGTACTTCACGCACTTGCCCTTGGCCGGGAGATACACCGGGCCGGCGTAGTAGTCGAAGTTGCCGCTGTCGCTCTTGCTGCCGCCGCCCTGCACGTCCAAGGTGGCGCTGACGGGGGTCTTCTTGCCGATGTCCGTGGTCTTGAGCGTGACCACACAGTTCTGACCGCTGCTGTTGTTGTAGAGCTGGTACGTCGTACCGCCCGCGAACGAGCTGGACCGCTGGACGTAATACCCGGAGCCGCACACCGAGGTGGGGCTGTGGGGGTTCGTCCTCGGAGCCTCGGTGGTCTTGGTCGGCGTCGGCTTCGGAGCCTGGGTCGTCTTCGTGGGCGTCGGCTTCGGAGCCTGGGTCGTCTTCGTGGGCGTCGGCTTCGGAGCCTGGGTCGTCTTCGTGGGCGTCGGCTCCGGCTCCCTCGTCGGCTCCTTGGTGGGCTCCTTCGTCGGTTCCTTCGTCGGCTCGGGCTCCTTGGTGGGCTCCTTGCTCGGCTCCTTCGTCGGTTCCTTCGTCGGCTCCTTGGTGGGCTCCTTCGTCGGCTGGGGGTCCTTGCTGCGCTCGGGCTCCTTGGTCGGCGACTGCTCCTGAGTGGGCCTGGCGGACCGCGACCTGGTCTGCTCCGCGCTCGCCGTGGGCTGGCTGACCGTGGGCTGGCCCGTCGGCGGCGTGACCGGCTGCGTGACGACAGGCGCGGGCGTCGGCACCGAGCTCAGCTCCGGCGTGGGCGCGCCGTCCGACGGCCAGTCCGTCGTCAGCTCGATGGGCGCGATCCCCGTCGGATCGGCACTCGGCGTGTCGGCCCAGGGGACCGTCACCTCCGGCTGCGACTGCTGTGGGTCGGGCTGCCCCGGCTGCCCGGGCTGCCCCACCTCCTGCTGCGGCCCCAGCGCCTTGCCCAGGCCGCTCAGCACGTTCTTGTCGCCGGTCGGCGTCGCGGAGCCCGCGGCGACCGTCTGAAGGCGCACGTCCGCGTACTGGCTCGCCCCCCACAGGCCCACACCCGACACGAGCACGACGGCGGCGACCGCCGCGGCGAGCCCGACCGGGAACGGCCTGCGTCGGACGGTCGTCCTCTCCCCCTGCTGCGGGACGCGCCACACCTGCTGCTGGTCCTGCGGCGGCCCCCACGAGGGTCCGGCCTGCTGCTCGGGCGGCGGACCCCAGGCGCCCGGCTGCTGGACGGGCACGCCCTCCAGCGGCGGCTGATGCGCGGAGGGCGGACCCCACGCGCCGGGCTGCTGGACGGGCACCCCTTCGAGCGGCAGCTGCGCGGGCGGCAGGAGCTCGGTCCGCTCCTGCGGCGGCACCGGCGCGACCGGGGCGATGCCGCCCGCCTGCACGGCGGCGCCGTCCTCGCTCCCCTTGTCGCCGAGGAGCTGGAGCAACGCGGTGTAGGTGGTCGGGCGCTGCGCCACTTCCTTGGACAGCGCCGTCAGCACCACCCGGCGCAGCGGCTCCGGCAGGCCGTCGAGGTCCGGCGCGCCGTTGAGCACCGCCTCCTCCTCGTGGCCGAAGGGAGGCCGGCCGGTGGCCGCGAAGGCGACGACGGCCGCCCAGGCGAACACGTCGGCGTACGGGCCGTACCCCAGGCCCCTGATCTGCTCGGGCGCGCGGTAATCGATGTCACCGGCGGCCTCGCCGAGGTCGACGTCGGTCACCGCCGGGCCGTCCGTGCCGAGGATCACGTTGTGCGGCGTGAGGCCGCGGTGCGTGATGCCGGCCAGGTGGACGGCGGTCAGGGCGGTGAGCACGCCCACCGCGATGCGCTCCAGGGCGTCGCCGGTGATCGGGCCGTCGGCCGCGACGGCCTCGGCGAGGCTGCGGCCCTCGATGTGCTCCCGGACGACGTACGGTCGTTCCTCGTGCAGGCCGGCGTCCAGCACCTTGGCCACGGACGCGGAGGAAATACGCCGGACGGCGGTGAACCGCTGCGCCTGTTCCGGTCCCGCCCCCGGCGCAGGGGGCAGCAGCTTGATCACCCGCAGGGACGCGTCGTCGGCCTCCTGGCCGAGGAAGGTGGTGCCTCGCGGGCTCCCGTCGAGCCGCCCGATGACGGCGTACTCGCCCAACCGCTCAGGGTCCCCCGGCCGCAGAGGGTGCATCTTACTTCCCTTCAGGTCAAAGCATGACGTGAGGCATATTTAGCCGAATTCTGTCACTTTTGTATCAGTAGTTTCGGTCCGGCGTCCGGCAATCGCCCGCCGACGCTTCCGTGAGCGAGAAGCCCTTCGCGAGGCCACGCGCGGGCGACCTTTCACGGACATCCAGGTGACGGGCCCGGCGGTGCCCGGGCCCTCCGCCCTCCCGCGAGATCCGGTGCCCGGTGTTGATGAATTCGTGATCCAGCGGCATCGGGTTCGTTACCGCAGATTCACGGCATCGCCCCATTCACGCATGCTTCCGTACACAACGAAAAAGCCCCGGCTCGCGCCGGGGCCTTCGCGAAGCTCTTCGATCAGCGGGTCGCGGACTCGATGTTGCCGCGGTAGGTGTTGATGACCCGGGCGGCCTCCTGCAGCTCCTCGGTCATCCGCTGGAAGGCGGTCCGGTAGTTCTGCCAGGCTCCCTGGAAATGGATGGCACCCTGGCCGGTCCAGGCCGTGCCGACCTTCGCCGCCTCGCGGTCGAGCGCGGTCATCGTGGTGCGCACCGCCTCCGACTGCTGGGTGAACTGCGTCGCCATCGACTGCATTTCCGCGGGGTCGCCACCGAGCAGGTTCTGGCCCATGCATACCTCCTGGATCGTCGTGATAGCGCACTCACCATAGGCGCGCCGCGGGGGCCCATCGCCCCTGTTATGCCGAGCGGCTATGGTCGTCCAGAGGATCATTCGGTTTCCCCGTGCGGCTCGGGGCACCTGGGGGGAGCCGGTGGCCGGCACCTAGACTCCGTTGAGTGCCCGTCGAGGAAGGACGAACGTCGGTGCAGAAGGTTCTCATCGCCAACCGCGGCGAGATCGCCGTGCGCGTGGCCCGCGCCTGCAAGGACGCCGGCATCGCCGGCGTGGCCGTCTACGCCGACCAGGACCTCGACTCCCTGCACGCCAGAACGGCCGACGAGGCGTACGCGCTGGGCGGCCGGTCCCCCGCCGAGACCTACCTCGACATCGGCAAGCTGCTGGACGTCGCGCGCCGCTCCGGCGCCGACGCCGTCCACCCCGGATACGGCTTCCTGTCCGAGAACGCCGACTTCGCGCAGGCCGTGATCGACGCGGGCCTGACCTGGATCGGCCCGCCGCCCGCCGCCATCGCCGCGCTCGGCGACAAGGTGCGGGCCAGGCACATCGCGCAGAAGGTCGGCGCCCCGCTGGTCGCCGGCACCAAGGACCCCGTCTCCGGCGCCGGCGAGGTCGTCGCGTTCGCCGAGGAGCACGGCCTGCCGATCGCCATCAAGGCCGCGTACGGCGGCGGCGGGCGCGGCATCAAGGTGGCCCGCCGCATCGAGGAGGTCGCCGAGCTGTACGAGTCGGCCGTGCGCGAGGCCGTGGCCGCCTTCGGCCGCGGCGAGTGCTTCGTCGAGCGCTACCTCGACCGGCCCCGCCACGTCGAGACCCAGTGCCTGGCCGACCGGCACGGCGGCGTGGTCGTCGTCAGCACCCGCGACTGCTCCCTCCAGCGCCGGCACCAGAAGCTCGTCGAGGAGGCGCCCGCGCCGTTCCTCAGCGACGAGCAGATGGAGATCCTCCGCTCCAGCTCCAAGGCCATCCTGCGGGAGGCCGGCTACGTCGGCGCGGGCACCTGCGAGTTCCTCGTCGGCCAGGACGGAACGATCTCCTTCCTGGAGGTCAACACCCGCCTCCAGGTCGAGCACCCGGTCACCGAGGAGGTGTCGGGCATCGACCTGGTGCGCGAGATGTTCCGCATCGCCGACGGCGAGCCGCTCGGCTACGACGACCCGGTGCTGCGCGGCCACTCGATCGAGTTCCGCATCAACGCCGAGGACGCCGGCCGCGGCTTCCTGCCCGCCCCCGGCACGCTGACCGTGCTGCGCGCCCCGTCCGGGCCGGGCGTCCGGCTCGACTCCGGCTACGAGGCCGGGATGACCGTGCCCGGCACGTTCGACTCGCTCATCGCCAAGCTGATCATCACGGGACGCACCCGGCGGGAGGCGCTGGAGCGCAGCCGCCGTGCCCTGGCCGAGTTCGAGATCGGCGGCATGCCGACCGTCCTGCCGTTCCACCGGGCGATCGTGTCCGACCCGGCCTTCACCGCCGAGCCGTTCTCCGTCCACACGCGGTGGATCGAGACCGAGTTCGACAACACGATCGCGCCGTACGACGGCGAGCAGGCCGCCGCCGAGCCCGCCGCCCGCGAGAGCGTGACGGTCGAGGTCGGCGGCAAGCGCCTGGAGGTCGTGCTCCCCGCCGGCCTCGGCGCGACCACCACCGCCTCCTCCCCGGCCGCCGGGCGGCGTCCCAAGCGCGGCGGCGGCGCGCAGAAGACGGCGGCGGGCGGCGACGCGCTGGTCAGCCCCATGCAGGGCACGATCGTCAAGGTCGTCGCGAGCGACGGTGACACGGTGGCCGAGGGCGACACCGTCGTGGTGCTGGAGGCCATGAAGATGGAGCAGCCGCTGGCCGCCCACAAGTCCGGCACGATCACCGGCCTCGGCGCCGCAGTAGGCCAGGCGGTCACCTCCGGCGCGACAATCTGCGAGATCAAGGACGCCTGACCTGCGGACCTCCGGGTAGAGGGTCCCGGGAAGGCGCCGTCACGCGGCGCGCCCGTCCGTACGAAACAAGTAACGTGCCCCAGTGAGGAACTTCGCCGATCGCCCGTTCGTCCTCAAGGGCGAAGGAGGCTTGCTGCCCATGACCCATTCGCTGCGCCGAACCGGGGCCGCGATCGCGGCTCTGTTCGCCGGTCTGCTCGTCGTTCTCGCACTCTCCCCCGCGGCAACCGCGGCGGCGGCGCCGCCTGACGCGCAGTCCGTCGTGTCCTACTGGAAGGACAAGAAGGACCCCCTCTACGTGGAGTCCGGCTCGCCGCTGACGTCGGACCAGCAGTCCGCCATCCGCGAGACGCTGAAGGACTCCAAGAGCGACGTCTACGTCGCCGCGCTGCCCGACGGCTCCGTGACCGACCCCAAGGGGTACGTCAGCGGGCTCGGCCAGGCCACCGTTCAGGCCAAGGGCGGCGGCCAGGTGACCGTGGTCGTGCTCGACGGCACCTCGATGTTCGCCATGTCCAACTTCGGCGGGTCCGGCGCCACCGACCGGCTGTCCAAGCTGGCCGTGCGCAACCACAAGGACGACATGGCCGCCGGCATCGACGACTTCGTCTCCCGGGTCAACCTGATGGCCGAGGGCAAGAGGTCCGCACTCGACTCCGGCCCGGTGGGCGGCGACGGCGGCGGCTCCGGCGTGCTCGTCGGCCTCGGCGCGATCGCGCTGGTCGGCGGCGGCGGCTACTTCCTCTACTCCAAGAACAAGAAGAAGAAGCAGGCCATCCAGGACGCCAAGGACTTGGCCGCGGTCAAGCAGACCGTCGAAGAGGACGTCACCAAGTTCGGCGAGGAGATCACCGGGCTCGACACGGACGTCACCCTGGCCGGTCAGGGCGGCGCCAACATCCAGGAGTGGCAGCAGGCGCTCGACGCCTACGAGAAGGCCAAGACGCAGCTCGCCGCGGTCCAGCGGGCCGACCAGGTGCGCGAGGTCACCCAGACGCTGGAGGACGGCCGCTACGCGCTGGCCGTGGTGAAGGCCAGGGTCAACAACCAGCCCGTGCCCGAGCGGCGCGCGCCCTGCTTCTTCAACCCGCAGCACGGCCCGTCGGTGCGCGACGTCCGCTGGGCCCCGGCCGGCGGCGCGGTGCGCGACGTGCCCGCCTGTGCGGCCGACGCCGAGGCCGTCGAGCGCGGCTTCGACCCGCAGATGCGCGAGGTCATGGTCAACGGCGAGCGCCGGCCCTACTACGACGCCGGCCCCGCCTACCAGCCGTACGCCTACGGCTACTACGGCGGCTTCGGCGACATCATGACCGGCATGTTCATCGGCACCATGATGGGCAGCATGTTCCACGGCGGCTACGGCGGCTACGGCGCCGGCTACGCCGAGGGCTACTCCGACGGCGGCGGCGGTGACTTCGGCGGCGGCGGCGGCGACTTCGGCGGTGGCGGAGACCTCGGCGGCGGTGGCGGCGGCTGGGGCGACTTCGGCGGCGGCGGCGACTTCGGTGGTGGCGACTTCGGCGGCGGCGGCGACTGGTAAGCCGGCACGTCTCACCGCATGATCGGGCGCGTCCCCTCCGGGGGGCGCGCCCGTCGCGTCTCCGCCCTCACTCCCGCCGTCGCGTCTCCGCCCTCACTCCCGCCGGCCGACCACGGCCTTGGAACGGAGCCGGTCGCCCGCGAAGCACAGCCGGTAGGCGTCGTCGTCGAAGGCCCGCACGGTGTAGTACACGCAGCTCTCACCGGCCGGGGGCGGCGGGGCGCCGTCGGGCGGGCCGTCCATGGTCACCGCGGGCAGATGCGCCTCCACCTCACCGCGCGTGGCGCCCACCGTCAGCCCGTCGTACGTGCCGCGCGGCAGGACGGACAGCGACGAGCTGAGCAGCCAGACGGGGATCATCAGCAGCAGGATGCCGGCCAGCACCGCCAGCGGCACCATCACGGTCTGGGCCAGGCCGCGGCGCACCTCCCGCTCCGCCCGGGCCAGCTCGGTCGCGGACGTGCCGCGGACGGGCTCGGCGGCCGGGCGCGCCGCCGCGTTCGCCTCGGTGGGCAGCTCGGCCACGACCTCGAACCCTCCTCCCGGTACGGGACCCGCGCGCAGCGCGCCGCCTGCCAGGCGTACCCGCTCGTCCAGGCCCACCAGCCCGGCACCGCCCGACACGGCGCGCGCCACGGGACCGGAGGCGTCGGCGGGCCCGTTGGCGACGGTCACGAGCAGCGTGCCGCCCTCGCGGGACACCCGGACGCGCACGGGCGCGCCGGGGGCGTGCTTGGCGGCGTTCGTCAGGGCCTCCTGAACGACGCGGTGCGCGGCCAGGGCGGTCATGGGGGGCAGGCCGGCGAGGTCGTCCAGGCGTTCCAGGTCGACGTCGAGACCTGCGGCGCGGGCCCGTCGGACCAGCGCGAGCGGGCTCCCGGCGGCGGACCGCCCACCTCCGCTCCCGTCGTCCCCCTGCTCGTCGCCCCGCTCGTCGCCCCGCTCGCCGTCGTGCTCGCCGTCGTACTCGCCGTCGTACTCGCCGTCGTGAAGCTGATCGTCGCCCGGCCGGTCGTCGTCGGTGCGCAGGACTCCGACGATGTCGCGCAGGCGCTCGGTCGCCTCGGCGGCGGCCGCACGCAGCTCCGCCGCCACGGCCTGGTGCCGAGGGTCCAGCGCGGGGTCGAGCTGGAGCGCGGCGGCCCGCATGGCCATGAGGGTCAGGTCGTGCCCGAGCGAGTCGTGCATGTCGCCCGCGATGCGGGCCCGCTCGCGCATGCGGGCCTGCGCGGCGACGGCCCGCTGCTCGCGCTCCATGCGGTCGGCCAGCCGCCATCCGGCGCGGGCGAGGGCGGCGTACTGCCGGCGGTACCGGCCGAGCTGCCACGGCACCACCACGACAAGCAGCAGGATGATCAGCAGCGATGACCAGCCCCACAGCCGGTCCGGCGACAGGAACGCGCACAGCGGCAGCCCCGCGGCCCCGACGGCGGCGAAGAACCACAGCGCCGGCCGGGCCGCCACCCGGCCGCCGGCCAGGAAGGCGAGGACCGCGAGCGCCGGCCAGTACGGCGCGGCGAGCAGCTCGACGTCGAGCGCCAGCCCGAGCGCGACGGGCACGGCCAGCGCCACGAGCGGCCACCGCCGGCGCACGGTCACGGCGACGCCGAGCAGCGGCAGGCCGGCGGCCGAGACGAGCGCCTCGCGTCCCTCCAGGACGAGGGCACCGACGAGGGCGGGGACGGCGAGCAGCAGCCACAGGACGACGCCCCGATGCCTTCCGAGCCGACCCGTCAGGCGGCTGACCTGCCGGGACACCAGGCGCCTGACGAGCCGCACCGCCAGGTCGGGCCGCCGCGGCCGGGGAGGTTCCGTCCGAGGGAGCCCTGGTTCGGGTTGCCGCGGCTGGGGGAGCACATCACGCACATCAAGCATGCTCCCAGCCCACCGCAGCAACGCCGTACAGATGTGCTGCCGTAGCTGAACTGCGTCTACCGGGTCAGTCCAGGTGGGCGGGCGTCCTCGGCGGCTCAGATGCCGCCGTTGTGGCGATAGCCGAACGCTTGAAGATCTCGGAGGTGTTCACCCTGGACCGGCGCCACTTCAGCGCTGTCCGACCAGCTCATGTACCCGCATTCACCCTGCGGCCGTAGCCTTCGACGGCGGGCACGGCGACCGTCTGCCGACCGTTGCCGTCAGCAGATGCAATCATCCTCCGAGTGAGGCTCCCCGACCACTTCAGCAGGTACTACTACCTTCGTCGTAGTTCACGAGATCGTGGCACCTGCTGGAGCTCGACGGCTGGTCCGGGACCCTGGACGAGAATCTCTACGCTCGGGGAGCACACCACGCACCTCAAGCATGGTCCTGCCAGGCCTCGTGCTGGGGCACAGGGACGGGGGTGCTCGCCGCCGTCCTGGCTCACCGGGCGTTCGACCGCATCACTGCCACCGACATCAGTTCGCGTGCGCTGGCCTGCGGCAGTGCGGCATGCCGATGGCCGGCCCCCTGCGGGCAGTGAGGGCTTGTGGGCTGTCGATCTGGTTGCGGTGACGGCCCACTGGCTCAGGACCGACGCACATGTTCGCTCGAAGCGTGTGTGTCTCCGGCTAAGCGGCGGGGCTGATGCGTGAGTGCTGTGCCAGGAACCAGTCGGTGGCGATGTCGGTTCCCGTGACGCGTCCGATCAGCGCCAGGGCTGAGCTGATGCTCTCCGGATCCTCCACGGGATTGTCGAGGACGTCGTCATCGCTGATCTGGAAACGCAGTCCGTCCATCAGGTGATCGAGCGCGTGCGGGGCGTCTCCGTACCGCCTCTCTGGCAGAAGTGGATCGAAGGAGGCGATGATGCGCCCGTCGCGGGCGTAGTCGAAGTAGGCGTTGAAGTTGATGTCCATGAGGAGGCCGAGGGCCTGACGGCCGCCTTCGGTGATGGAGCGCAGGAAGTCGCCGTGGCCGTGCGCCGGCACGATGCCGATCCAGCCGTTGACCTCGGCCACCCACCGGGACCCGTCGTCGATGGCGTGATCGAGGATCTCGCTCAGGTAGCACGGGGCCCGGGTGGCGAGGTCCAGGTGGAAGTCCCGGGCGAGCGCGTCGAGATCCGCGCCCGTGATCCACATGGCGCTGAATCCCAGCGCCCACAGGTCCATCTCGGCATCCAGCCCCTCGGTGAAGAGCGTCGCGACCAGAAGGTCGTGCAGGTGGGTCGGTGGCTGCATGGCCGCTCAGGCTACTCGGGGCGGAACGCGCGAAGGGTGGTCTCCACGAGCGCGTCGGCGTACTCCGGGGTGAGCGGCCCGGAGCGGAGCAGCCAGCGCTGGTAGAGAGGGGCGTACAGCACTTCCAGCACCAGATCGAGGTCGGCGTCCGCGGCCAGCTGGCCCGCTCGCTGGCCGCTGCGGAGCCGTTCCTTCTTGGCTTCGTCGACGGGGCCGGCCAACTTCTCGCGATACATGGCGGCCAGGGTGGGATCGCCGATGATCTCCATGTTGAGTGCCCTGACGGGTGCTTCGAACGCCGGGTCCGCGAACTCGGCGACGGTCGCCCGCATGACCATCTTGAGGTCGGCCTCGAGGTCGCCCGTGTCGGGCAGCCGCACCCCCTCCCCGCCCTCGCTGAGCACCAGGAACGAGTCGAAGATCACCGCCCCCTTGGACGGCCACCAGCGGTAGATGGTCTGCTTGCCGACTCCCGCCCGGGCGGCGATGGCCTCGATCGTCACCTTGGCGTAACCGAGCTCGGAGACCAGATCGCGCGCGGCGTCGAGGACGGCCCGCCGGGATCGCTCGTTGCGGCGGGCGGGGTTGGGTGTTCTGGGGTTGGGCACGCCCCAAGCGTACCACCAAACGAGACGATACGTCTCGTCTTGACAGCGGACCGTCACGCCTGCAGACTCTGCTTTCACGAGGCGAACCGTCTCGTCTCATGAATGCGAGGAGACCACGTGACAACCCCCCGCGTATGGTTCATCACCGGCGCTTCCAGAGGCCTGGGCCGGGCCTTCGCCGAGGCGGCGCTCGCCGCCGGAGACCGCGTCGTGGCCGCCGCGCGCGACCTCGGGCCGCTCGGCGACCTCGCCGCCGCGCACCCCGACAGCCTCGTACGGCTGACGCTGGACGTCTCCGACCGCGCGGCCGTGCGGGACGTGGTGGGCCGGGCGGCGCAGGCGTTCGGACGGCTGGACATCGTGGTCAACAACGCCGGCACGATGCTGTTCGGCATGGTGGAGGAGGCCACCGAGGAGCAGATCCGCGCCCAGTTCGAGGTGAACTTCTTCGGCGCGGTCTGGGTGGCCCAGGCCGTCGTGCCGTACCTGCGGGCGCAAGGGTCCGGCCACATCCTGCAGGTCACCTCGATGGGGACCGGCGGCGGGTTCGCGTCCGTCGGTTTCTACGCGGCGAGCAAGAGCGCGCTCGACTCGATGAGCCAGGCGCTGGCCATGGAGGTGGCGCCGTTCGGGATCAAAGTGACGATCGTGCAGCCGGGCGGGTACGGCACGGACCTGTTCACGCGGGGCACCACGACGACAGAGCCGCTCCCGGAGTACGAGCCGCTGCGCGCCAGGCTGGCCGAGATGTGGGGCGAGGACGCCGGTCCCGACCCGAGCACCGCAGCGCCGGTGGTCATGGAGCTGGCCGGCCTGGCGGAGCCGCCGCTGCGGCTGATCGTCGGCGGCGCCTCCTACGACATGGTCCAGCAGATGGACCAGGCCCGCACGGAGGAGTACCGGGCCTGGGAGCACCTCAGCCGGCAGGCTCCGGGCTGAGGCGGGCGTCAGTCCACGCGTCGGGAACGAGCCGAGCCGTGGACCCGAGGAGTCAACCGCGCCGAGAAGAGGAGATGGGCCCCATACGTACCGCCGCCCAACTGGCACTGACCGAGATCACCAAGCGTTACGGCACCCGCGTCGTCCTGGACCGCGTGTCACTCACCATCAAGTCCGGCGAGCGGATCGGGGTGATCGGCGACAACGGTTCGGGAAAGTCCACGCTGATCAGGCTGATGGCGGACGCCGAACGGCCGGACAACGGCGAGCTCGTGGTCGTCGCGCCCGGCGGCGTCGGCTACCTGCCGCAGTCGCTCGCGCTGCCGCCGCACGCGACGGTGGCCGATGCCGTCGATCTGGCGCTGGCCGACCTGCGAGAGCTCGAAGCCCGGATGCGGGCGGCCGAGCGGTCACTCGCGGAGACCGGCACGGAGGCGCGCGCCGACCAGGATGTCCACGCGGGGGCAGAGGCCTGCTCGGGCCTGCCGGCGCTGGACGTCTACGCCCGCCTGGTGGCGGAGTTCGAGGCGCGGGGCGGCTACGAGGCCGACGCCCGTGTGGACGTCGCGCTGCACGGGCTGGGGCTGCCCGGGCTGGACCGGAGCCGCCCGCTGGGCACGCTCTCCGGTGGCGAACGCTCCAGGCTCGCCCTGGCCGCCACGCTGGCATCCGCTCCTGAGCTGCTGCTGCTCGACGAGCCGACCAACGACCTGGACGACCGGGCGGTGGCCTGGCTCGAACAGCGCCTGCGCGCCCACCGGGGCACGATCGTGGCGATCACGCACGACCGGGTGTTCCTGGAGCGGGTGACCACCGCCATCCTGGAGGTCGCCGACGGGCAGGTGCGCCGCTACGGCGACGGGTACGCCGGATACCTGGCGGCCAAGGCCGCCGAACGCGCCGCACAGGCGCGGGCCCACGAGGAGTGGAAGACGGAGCTGGACCGGCATGCCACGCTGGTGGCGGCCAACGCGGGGCGACTCTCGGCGATCCCGCGCAAGACGCCCAAGGCGGGCATGGGGACCGGGACCTGGCGGGCACGCTCGCGTACACACGGGGCCGCCGGGCGCATCCGGCAGTCCCAGCAGCGGCTACGGTGGCTCACCGAGCGCCCGGCGCTGCCGCCGCCCGAGCCGCTGCGCTTCACCGCCGCCCTCGCCACCTCGGGAGCCGCTGCCGGGACCGAAGTGGTCACGCTCGACGGCGTGGAAGTGACGGGGCGGCTCCGCCTGGAGTCCCTGGCCGTCCACGCCGGTGAGCGGCTGCTCGTCACCGGCCCGAACGGGGCGGGCAAGACCACGCTGATGCGCGTACTCGCCGGAGAGCTGCGGCCGGACGCGGGCGAGGTACGGCGGGCCGGCCGGGTCGGGTTCTTCCGGCAGGACGAGCCGGACACCGGCGACGTGCGGCCGGCCGGCAGGGCCAAGGGTCTTCGACAGGACGGGCCGGCCGGGACGGCGGAGTGGACCGTGCTGCGGGCCTACGCGCACGGACGGCTCGGGAGCCTGGACGAGCACGCGGACGCGCTGCTCGCCCTGGGGTTGTTCCGGCCGTCGGACCTGGGGCTGCGCGTCGGAGAGCTGTCCTACGGGCAGCGGCGCCGGATCGAGCTGGCACGGCTGGTGAGCGAGCCCGTGGACCTGCTGCTGCTGGACGAGCCGACCAACCACCTGTCGCCGATGCTCGTGGAGCAACTGCAGGAGGCGCTCGTCTCTTACGACGGCGCGCTGGTCGTCGTGACGCACGATCGGCGCCTGCGGGCCTCCTTCACCGGCTCCCGGCTGAAACTGGACGAGGGGGTGGCGGCATAGCCGGCCGGGGCCGCCACGGGTCCGCCGTCCCAGCCGGTCCCCCGACCCCGAGGAGCGCCCGGCCTGGTCAGGTGCTGGAGCGGATGGCGAGGTGGGGTGGGAGGAGGGTGGCGTCCGGGACCTCGCGGCCTTCGAGTTTCTCCATCACCAGGCGCACCGCCTCCCTGCCGACCTCCTCCGCCGGGATCAGGACCGAGGTGAGCGGGGGGCTGGCGCGTTCGGCCACGTCGTCCGGGCAGATGGCGACCACGGCGACGTCCTCCGGCACCCGCCGCCCGAGCTGGCGCAGCGCGCCGAGCACGTGGTTGACGGCCGACTCGTTGTGGACGACCAGGCCCGACAGCGCCGGCCGTTCGGTGAGCAGGCGGGTGATGGTCGTGTGGACCTCGTCGAACGTCTCCTCGCACGGCAGCGCGAGCCCGTCCAGCCCGTGCGCGGCGACCGCCTCGGTGAAGCCCTCCCTGGTACGGCGGGCGAAGCCCGTGCCCCGGTCGTAGACGACGTGCGGGGCGCCCAGCAACGCGATCTGCCGGTGTCCCCGCTCCGCGAGATGGGCGACGCAGCGGGCGCCGGCGGCGGCGAAGTCCAGGTCGACGCAGGTGAGGCCGGCCGGCTCGGCGGGGAAGCCGATGAGCACGCTGGGCTCGGCCAGCTCCCTCAGCAGCGGCGCGCGGCGGTCGTGCAGCTCGACGTCCATGAGCACGAGGGCGTCGACGAGCGCGCTGGCCGCCACCCGCCGGATGCCCTCGGGGCCCTCGTCGGCCGTCAGCAGCAGCACGTCGTGGTCGAAGCGGCGGGCGGCCGTCACCACGGCGGTGGCGAAGCGCATGAGGACCGGCACGTGCATGCCGGCTCGTAACGGCAGCACCAGGGCGATCACGTTGGACCGCTTGCTGGCCAGGGAGCGGGCTCCGGCGTGCGGGTGGTAGCCGAGCGTGCTGATGCTGTCGAGCACCCGCCTGCGGGTGTCGGCCGAGATCGTCCGCTTGCCGCTGAGCACGTACGAGACGGTGCTGACGGCGACGCCGGCGTGCCGGGCGACCTCGGCGATGGTGACGGCGCGCCCGCTCAATCGCCCGCTCCGCCGATGGACGGGCCGGCCGGCTCCCAGGTGAGGCCGGCGAGCGTGACGCCGTCGTTCTCGAACACGACATAAACATCGTGGACCCCGCCGGGGCCCGCAAGCGGTGCGGTGAGGGTCTGGAGGGCGTGGCGGCCGGTGCGGGGCACGGGGAAGGCGGCCAGCGCCTCGCCGTAGAGGGGGTCACCGAGCCGCAGGGTGATCACTCCGCCCTCGGCCGAGCCGGCCGTCACCGCGCACGAGGCGGCGCCGGCCAGGTCCACCTGCCGGAACGCGATCCAGGCGCCCTCGACCTCCGAGCGGACCGCCTCGCCCTCGACCGGGTCGGCGTCCACGAACGCGACCGCGTCGTACTCGTCGTGGTCCACGGCCCGCAGGGGCCCGGTGCGGGGCGGGACGGTCTCGCCGGGCACCTCGAAGTCGGCGCACAGCCGCAGGTCGGTGGCGCTGCGGCCGACCATGAGCCGGTGCGGCGCGTCCTCCACGACGAGCCGGCCCCGCGTCACGTCCCAGAACGCCAGCTCCTCCACCGGCAGGCGGAGCGTCACGGTGCGGCTCTCGCCGGGCGCGAGCCGCACCTTCTCGAAGCCGCGCAGCCTGCGCAGCGGCTGTTTGACGCGGGAGCGCCGCTGGCGCGTGTAGAACTGGACGACCTCGACGCCCTCGCGGGCGCCGGTGTTGGTGACCGTGACCTCGGCGGTCAGCACCCCGTCCACGAGCCGGACGCCCAGGTCGGCGAAGCCGAAGGTGGTGTAGCTGAGGCCGTGCCCGAACGGGTGGAGCGGGGTGCCGCGGAAGTACAGGTAGGTGGCGTCGGCCGTGATGATGTCGTAGTCGAGCAGGTCGGGCAGCTCCTGGGCCGAGCGGTACCACGTCTGGGTGAGCCGGCCCTCGGGGTCGGCGTCGCCGAACAGCACCTCGGCCAGGGCGTGGCCGTACTCCTGGCCGCCGTGGGCCGACCACAGGACGGCGGGCACGTCCGGGGTGGTCCAGGTGAGGGGGTAGCCGCTGGTGACGACCATGACGGTGCGCGGGTTGGCGGCGCGGACGGCGGCGAGGACGGCGTCCTGGGCCGGGGCGAGGGCGAGGCTCGTGCGGTCCTCGGTCTCGCGGCCGTTGACCAGCGGGTGGTCGCCGACCACGACGACGGCGACGTCGGCGCCCGCGGCCAGCTCCGCCGCCTGCCGGGCGCCGCTCCTGACCACGTCCATGGCCAGCCAGGCGGCCTGGTCGGCGTCGTCCACGAGACGGAGCACGCCGTCGTCACCGAGGCCGACGTAGCAGCCGGTGGCGATGTGCCGCAGGGCGAGCAGGCCGCGCGGCCGGTCCTCGACGCGGAACGTCTGGCGCACCTCCCAGCCGTTGGGGCCGGGCTGGTCGTTGACGAGCACCCCGTCCTCGGCCGACACGAAGCGGCCGGTGGCGGCGGCCCGCAGCGCGTAGGCGCCGCCGCCCCAGTCGAACACGTCGAACAGGTCCGCCGAGCCTCCGGAGCCGGCCGCGACGCTCAGCGGCCCGCCGGCCGGGTCGGCGGTCACGGGCCCGGCCTCGGCGGTGAGCGTCACCCGGTCCACGCCCTCGCAGAACACGGTCGCGCACCGCTCGGCCAGCCCGGCGCGGGCGGTCACGGAGTACGGCAGCGTGCCGCTGTACCAGTCCTCCATGAGCGTGTCGCCGAGCTGCCCGATGACCGCGACCCTGGTGACGGGTCCGAGGGGCAGCAGCCCGTCGTTGGCCAGCAGCACGATGGAGCGCCGCGCGGCCTCCCGGGCGAGGTCCTGGTGCGCGGGGCAGTTGACGACCTCCTCGGTGACGTCGTCGTACGGCGTGGCGGGGTCGAACTCGCCGAGCCGGAACCGGATCGACAGGACGTGCCGGACGGCCCGGTCCACGTCGGCCTCGGTGAGCAGGCCGCGGCGCACCGCCTCCCGGAGGTGGCCGAGCGTGGCCTCGGGCCGGTCGTCGTCCTGGGTGAAGCTGTCGAGCCCGGCCTTGACGGCGTGCGCGTACGCCTCGGGCAGGGTCTCGTGGTAACCCTGGACGCCGGTCAGGTTGGCGGGGGCGTAGGCGTCGCTGACCACGAGGAGGTCGTCGGGCGCCCAGGCGCGCAGGACCCGCTCGATCAGCGGGCTGAGGTGCGCGGGCCGGCCGTTGACCAGGTTGTACGACGGCATGACGGCGACGGCGGCGCCGCTCTCGATGGCGGGCCGGAAGGCGGGCAGCTCGTACTCGTGCAGGACGCGCGGCGGCAGGTTGCTGGAGGTGGAGCAGCGGTCGGTCTCGTTGTTGTACGCGAGGAAGTGCTTGAGCGTGGGGGCGGTGCGCAGCACCGTGGGATCGCTCCCACGAAGCCCATGGGCATACGCCTCACCCATGAGGCCGGTCAGCCAGGGGTCCTCGGAGTAGCCCTCCTCGTTGCGGCCCCAGCGCGGGTCGCGCAGCGGGTTGACCACCGGCGCCCAGACGTTGCGCCCGGCGCCGGACGGGTCCTTGTGGTGGAAGGCGAGCACCTCGTCGCCGGTGGCCTCGCCGACCCGGCGCACCAGCTCGGGGTCCCAGGTGGAGGCGAGGCCGATGGCCTGCGGGAAGACGGTGGCGGGGCCGAGCCAGGCGAGCCCGTGCAGCGCCTCGGTGCCGGTGCGGAACGGGCCCAGGCCGAGCCGCTCGACGGGCGCCTGGTACTGGTGCAGCAGGCCGAGCTTCTCGTCGAGGGTGAGCCTGCGGGCCAGGTCGGCGACGCGTTCCGGAAGCGGGGCGCCAGGGTCCCGGAAGACAGAGAGATCAGGAGGGAGGTCGTGGGAGACGTCGCGGGGGAGGTCGCGCAAGGGGGCGCGGAACGGTTCGTGCATGGCCATCCCTCTGAGACTGTCGAAGCGCTTCGACGACCGGCCGGGGAAGTTACGGGGGGATTTCGGTGGGTTCCCTGAAGGGTGCCCGTCCCCGTGACCGAGGTCAAGAGTCAGGTCAGGAGATTCGCGATATTGCGCCGGGCAGCCGGCCCGAGTCGACCGAGTCGAGCACCCGGGCCGCGCCGCCCAGCGCCGCCGCGTCGAGGCCGAGCGTCGAGGCCACGACCTCGCAGCCTCCTCCCCCCGGCGCGATCGCCCGGCCCGACACCTCCTCCCGCACCGCCGGCAGCAGCCACGGCGCGAGCGGCACGTAGTAGCCGCCGAGGACGACGACCTCGGGGTTGAGCAGGTTGGCCAGGACGGACACGCCCCGGCCGAGGCCGCGGCCGGCGGCGTCGAGGGCGGCCAGGGTGCCGGGGTGGCCGGCGCGGGCGGAGCGTACGGCGTCCTCGATCTCGACGGGGATCTCGCTCGGCGACAGGTCGCGGCGCAGGATGGCGCCGATGCCGGCGACGGCCTCCAGGCAGCCGCGGCGCCCGCAGCGGCACGCGGGGCCGTCGGGATCGAGCTGCACGTGGCCGATCTCGCCGCTGTAGCCGAGGCCGCCGCGGCGCAGCCGCCCGTCGAGGATGATGCCGGCGCCCACCCCGATCTCGCCGGTCAGGTAGACGAGGTCGGCGGCGCCGGCGCGGGCGCCGAAGCGCTGCTCGGCCAGGGCGGCGAGGTTGGCGTCGTTGTCCACCTGGACGGCGAAGCCGGGGTCGCGGAGCGCCTTGGCCAGGTCGCCGGCGAGGTCGGCGTCGCGCCAGCCGAGGTTGGGCGCGATGCGCACGACGCCCTGCACGTCGACCAGGCCGGGCACGGCCACGGCCAGTCCGAGCACCTGCCGCTCCTCGCGGGCCATGCGGGCGACGACGCGCCTGACGATGGCGGCGACGGCGGCCACGTCCTGGCTGGCGGACCCGCCGGCGGCGAAGGCGCGGCGCCAGGTGAGCAGCCGCTCCCCCGCGAGGCCGGTGGCGACCGCGGAGACGTGGTCGACGTTGATCTCGATGCCGATGGCGGCGTACGGCGAGCCGTCGAGGACGAGCATCGTGGCCGGGCGGCCGACGCGGTTCTCGGTGAGGCCGGTCTCCCGCACCAGACGGCGGTCGATGAGGTCGGCGACGAGGCTGGAGACCGTCGCCTTGTTCAGCCCGGTCGAGGCCGCGATGTCGGCGCGCGAGCACGGCGCGTGTTCGCGCACGAAGCGCAGCACCACCGCGAGGTTGGTCGCGCGCACATCGGCGAAGTCGGCCGGCTGAGGGCCGGTCGTGGATGTGATCAAAATCAGCCCCGTTCCCGCCAAGGAGGTGTCCCCAGCATGCCGTATCGCGGGCGCCCTTCACCAACCTGTGACCCGGGCGCTCCCTTGTGGCCGCGGTCACACTCCACTAATTTGTTTGGTCGGAAGACGAACTAATTCTAACCGCGATGTCACCTGCCTCGACAACCCCTGAACAGGCGAAGGGAGCGCGCCGTGACACTTACCGCTCAAGGCGCTTCGACCACCCGGCGCGGATTCCTCGGACTGGTGGGCCTGACGGCAGCGGGGATGCTGTCGGCCTGCAGCGCGCCCAGCACCCCCCGGCCCGGCTCCGGCGGCGCCACCGCCGCCGCCGGGGACAAGCTCAAGACCCTCACGCCCACCTACGTGCCCTTCGCCGCAGTCAAGCCCGACCTGCCCGGCACCACGTCCAACCTGCCCGGCGTCCCCGACATCAGCGGCGGGTTCAGCTCCTACCCGGCCGAGCCGGTGCCCGCGCTCACCCGGAAGGCCGGCAAGGGCGGCAGCTACAAGGCCATGACCCCGCTGTGGGGCCCTCCGCCGCCCGGCCTGGCGAGCAACTCCTACTTCCAGGCGGTCAACGCCGACATCGGCGCCACCGTGGAGTTCCAGATCACCGACGGCGTCACCTACGTCGACAAGGCCATCGCCCGGCTCGCGGCCCGGGACATCCCGGACCTCATGGTCATCCCGAACTGGGAGATCGAGAAGATGGCCGACTTCAACAAGGCCGTCGACCAGGCCTTCGAGGACCTGACGCCGTACCTCCAGGGCGACCGGGTCAAGACGTACGCGCTGCTGGCCAACCTGCCCACGGCCGCCTGGCAGTGGTCGGTGTGGAACGGCAAACTGATGGCGGTGCCGTACCCCACCGAGCCGTACCCGTACGGGCTGCTCTACCGCAAGGACCTGTTCGACAAGAACGGCTGGAACCAGAATCCCAAGAACGCCGAGGAGCTCTACCAGCTCGGCAAGGAGATCACCGACGCGAAGGCCAAGCGGTGGGCGTTCGGCGACATCCACGAGATGGCCTGGCCGATCTTCAAGGTGCCGCAGGAGTGGCGCTACGAGGGCGGCAAGCTGGTCCACAAGTACGAGACGCCCGAGTTCGAGCTCATGCTCGCCTGGATGCGCAAGCTGTTCGCCGAGGAGCTGATCCACCCGAGCGTCACCAGCAGCAAGGGCGCCAACGAGAAGGAGCTCATCGGCGCGGGCCAGATCGTGATCTACCGGGACGGCTTCGGCGGCTGGAAGGAGCTGCTCCAGCAGCACCGGCCCAAGAACCCCGGCTTCGCGATGGGCGCCTTCCCCCTCTTCTCGCACGACGGCAGCAAGCCGATCATGTACCACAACAACGCGGCCGGCATCTTCACCTTCATCAAGAAGGGCCTGCCCAAGGCGCAGGTGGAGGAGCTGCTGTCGATCCTCGACTGGTGCGCGGCGCCGTACGGCACCAGGGAGTACGAGCTGTCCACCTACGGGGTCAAGGGCAAGCACTTCGAGCTCGGCTCCGACGGCGTGCCCAAGCCGACCGAGCTCGGCACCAAGGAGGTCGCCTACACCTACGGCTTCCTCGGCGGGCGCCCGCTGTACGTGGACTGGCCGTTCCCGGACGCGGTGCAGGCCAACCTGGCCTGGCAGAACGCCTCGTTCCCGTACATCGAGAAGACCCCGTTCGACGGCATCAGGATCCAGCGGCCGGGCAAGTACGCGGGCCTGCAGGTGCCGACGGAGGACAAGTTCACGGACATCATGCGCGGGCGGCGGCCCGTCAGCGACGTCAAGCAGATCGCGGCCGAGTGGCGGCGCGACGGCGGCGACGAGGCCCGCGCGTTCTACCTGAAGGTCCTGCAGGACAACGGTCGTGCTTAGGGACTCCGTAGACTCCGGGGCGGCGGGGGACCTGACCGCGCCCGCCGCCCCGGACAGCACAGCACCGAGCGGCACGGGCGGAGCCCGGCCGGCGAGCCTGCGGGCCCGGCTGCGGCGCGACTGGCAGCTCCTGCTGATGACGGTCCCGGCGATCGGGCTGCTGATCGTCTTCCACTACGTGCCGCTGCTCGGCAACGTGATCGCCTTCCAGGACTACTCGCCGTACGTGGGCGTCAAGGACAGCCCGTGGGTGGGGATGGCGAACTTCCAGTGGCTGATGCTGGACGAGAGCTTCTGGGACGCGACGCTCAACACGCTGACCATCACCGCCTTCCAGCTCGTCTTCTACTTCCCGGTGCCGATCGTGCTGGCGCTCCTGCTGGACAGCGTCATCCGGCCCCGGCTGCGGCTGCTGCTCCAGAGCATCGTGTACATGCCGCACTTCTTCTCGTGGGTGCTGGTCGTGACGCTGTTCCAGCAGATGTTCGGCGGGGCCGGGCTGCTGGCGCAGATCCTGCGCGACCACGGCCGCTCCGGCCTCGACATCATGACAAATCCGGATACGTTCTTGCTGCTCGTCACCAGCGAGACCATCTGGAAGGACGCCGGCTGGGGCGCCATCATCTTCCTGGCCGCGCTCGCCGCGATCGACCAGAACCTGTACGAGGCGGCGGCGGTGGACGGCGCGGGCCGCCTGCGGCGCATGTGGCACGTCACGCTGCCCGGCCTGCGCCCGGTGGTCATCCTGCTGCTCATCCTGCGGCTGGGCGACGCGCTCAACGTCGGCTTCGAGCAGTTCTTCATCCAGCGCGACGCGGTGGGCCGCGACGCGGCCGAGGTGCTCGACACGTTCGTCTACTGGCGCACGCTGCTGACCGGCGAGTGGAGCTACGGCGCGGCGGCGGGCCTGGTCAAGGGCGTGGTCGGGCTCATCCTCATCCTGGTGGCCAACAAGGTCGCCCACCGGTTCGGCGAGCAGGGAATCTACAAGAGATCATGAATGCGGCATCCTGGGCGGAGCGGCCCACCGTGATCGGCCGGACGGGGAAGACGGCCGTGCTGGCCGCGATCGTCGTCGCCGTCGTCTTCCCCGTGTACATGGTGGTGGTGACCAGCCTGTCGACACAGGAGGAGGTCACCCGGGCGGGCGGCCTGGTGACCGTGCCGGGCGAGCTGTCGTTCGCCGCCTACGAGGAGCTGTTCGCCGGCGGCGTGGTGACGCGGGCCGTGCTGGTGAGCCTGGGCGTGACGGTGGTGGGCACGCTCCTCAGCCTGACCGTCACCACGCTCGCCGCGTACGGGCTGTCGCGGCCCGGCTCGCTGCTGCACCGGCCGCTGCTGTTCCTGGTCCTGCTGACGTTCCTGTTCGGGCCGGGGCTGATCCCGAAGTACCTGGTGGTCAGCGGGCTCGGGCTGATCGACTCGTACTGGTCGCTGATCCTGCCGGTGGCGGTCACGGCGTTCAACCTGGTGGTGATGCGGGCGTTCTTCATGAGCATCCCGGGCGAGGTCACCGACAGCGCGCGCATCGACGGGGCGGGCGAGTTCACGATCCTGCGGCGGATCGTGCTGCCGATGTCCCGGGGCGTGATCGCGGTGATCGGGCTGCTGTACGCCGTCGGGTACTGGAACGCGTTCTTCGACGCCGTGCTGTACCTGAACGACACGGCCAAGTGGCCGCTCCAGCTCGTGCTGCGGCAGTACGTCTACCAGGGCCAGTCGATGTTCGTGGGCCAGAGCGCCGACGTGGTGGCCGCCGGGCAGAGCCCGCCGCCGAACCTGGCGATCCAGATGTCGATCGTGGTGATCGCGCTGGTGCCGGTGCTGTTCGTCTACCCGTTCGTGCAGCGGCACTTCACCAAGGGCGTGCTCGTCGGAGCGGTCAAGGGGTGACCGGGCCGTCCCGGTCACCCCTGTCAGGTCACGACGCCGCGCAGGTCACGACCGGATTGGTGTTGGTGCCGGTGAAGGTGGCGTTGAAGCCGAACGAGGTGGTCGCGTTCGGCTGGAGGGCGCCGTTGTAGCCCGCGTTGGTCACGGTGACGGCGGCGCCGGACTGGCTCAGCGTGCCGCTCCACAGCTGGCTGATCTTCTGGTCGCCGCCGTACGTCCAGGTGACCTTCCAGCCGGTGGTGGCCGCGGAGCCGGTGTTCTTGACCGTGACCTCGGCCCCGAAGCCGCCGGGCCACTGGTTGCCGACGGTGTAGGTGGCGGCGCACCCGTTGCCCGTCGTCGGGGTCACGGTCGGAGTGACCGTGGGAGTCGCGGTCGGGGTGACGGTCGGGGTGACCGTGGGCGTGGCCGTCGGGGTCGGGCCGGTGCGGTCGCCGTAGATGATCCCGCGGCCGTTCGTGCCCAGATAGACCCGGCCGTAGATCCTCGGGTCACCGGTCAGGGCCTCGCCCATGTTGCCGTACTGGTGCTTGTCGTCGTTGATCCGCACCCAGGCCGAGCCCGCGTCGTCCGACCGGAACACGCCGGCGACGCCGTCGATCGTGGCCACCGCGAACACCGCCGGGTAGCTCTGGCCGGGGGCCGCCTTGCCGAAGCCGACGTTGATCGCGCCGGCGACGTTGCCGAGCCGGGTGAAGGCCGCGCCGCCGTTCGTGGAGTGGAACAGCCCCGTCTCGCCGGCCAGCCACACGTCGCCCTCCTTGCCGGGCAGCGCCTTGACGTGGACCGTGCCGGTGGCGGGCAGGCCGGTCGCGGCCGTGGCGGTGAAGGTGGCGCCGCCGTTGGTGCTGAGGTAGAGGCGCCCGCCGCTGTAGCCGTAGAACGTCATCGGGTTGACCCGGTCGGACTCGACGATCGCGCCCGTGGGCAGGCCCTGCGCCTGCTGCCACGAGTTGCCGTAGCCCACCGAGTAGACCGGGGTGACGCCCTTGGGCGCCCACACGAAGCGGGAGCCGTCGGCCGCGGCGGCCACCGTGCCGCCCTCGTCGATCCCGCCGGGCTCGGTGCCCTGGAACCAGTTCGCGCCGCCGTCCGTGGAGAAGGCCACGTGGCTGTCGTTGGGACGGTCGGAGTCCTTGAAGTTCCCCGCCCGCACCATGATCGACGGGGACTTCTCCGCGTAGTCCAGGCTGGTGGTCGTGGTGAAGACAGGCGAGGTGAACATCATCGACGGCACGGCGTCCAGGTTGGTGTGCCGGAAGCCGCCGATGTCACCGAGGCCGCTGACCAGCGGGGCGCCGCTGGGCGGGCTGATCAGGTCGAGCACCGCGGTCTCCTCCAGGCCCTTGGCCATGGGCCTGATGGTGAACTGGCCGCCCGAGTCCCACTTGGTGAGGTCCTCGGTGCCGTAGAGCGTCGCGCCGGTGCCGTACATCATGCGGTTGGAGTCGAACGGGTCGATCTCCAGCGACTCGGTCATCCAGCCGAGCTTGGGCGCCACCTCGGGCGGCTGCGGGTTGGCGCCGAAGGTCAGCCACGGGTTCTCGGAGATGTCCTGCTTGTAGCGGAAGCTGCGACTGGGGTACGAGGTCCAGTCCCACACGCGGGTCCAGGTGGCGCCCGAGTTGGTGGACCGGAAGAAGATCACGTCCGGCCACCAGGAGATCTGGGTGGCGACCATGAGCGTGCCCGGCTTCTGCCGGTCCAGGGTCAGGCCGCTGTAGCCGAAGTAGTCGTCGGAGCTGGACGACGGGATCGGGCTGACCTGGGTCCAGACACCGGTGGCGGTGGCGTAGCGCCACACGTCGCCCTTGGCCCCGTCGTACGGCCCGCCGGTGTCGCTGGTGGCGATGAACAGGTAGCCGTTGGCGGTGTCGAGCACGCCCTTGTGCGCCAGGTAGCCGGTCGGCTGGCCGGGCACCCGCTGCCAGGTCGCGCCGGAGTCGGTGGTGCGGTAGACGCTGTTGGCCTTGTCGGCCACGCCGACGTAGATCGTCTTGGTGGCGGCGCCCTTGGCGGAGGAGCGCGGGTCGTAGGTCACCCAGACCACGCCCGGCCGGTGGCTCAGGTAGCCGTTGGGGTCGCTCGGGTCCTGGGCGTAGTCGCCGGCGTTGGGGAAGCTCGTCACCTTGGCCCAGGTGGCGCCGTAGTCGGTGCTGCGCCACAGGCCGTTGCCGTTGGGGGTGCCGAGGTAGAGGACGCTGTTCTTGTTCGGGTCGACGGACAGCGCCTCGCCCATGCCGCGGCCCGGCATGTTGCCGCCGAGCTTGAACGGCAGCGGCGTCGCCTGCCAGGTCGCGCCCTTGTCCGCAGAGCGCAGGATCGCGCCGTTGTTCGGGTCCCAGGAGTTGGTGTACATGCCGGCCGCGACGTACACGCGGTTGGTGTCGACGGGGTCGGTGGCGAGGCTGACCACGCCGTTGTAGCCCCACTTGTCCCATCCGGCCCAGTCGAGGAGCGGCGTCCAGGACTTGGTGGACTGGTTCCAGCGGTAGGCGCCGCCGATGTCGGTGCGGGCGTAGACGAGATTGCGCTCGGTGGGGTTGAAGACGATGCCGGGGACGAAGCCGCCGCCGTCGATCCTGACGTTCTTGAACGCGTAGGGATCGGCGGCGACGGCGGACACCGGCGCCATCCTGACGACGACCGCCGCGAGGGCGACGGCGACGATCAGGAGCGTGCTGAACAACCGTCTTGGCATGGGGGGTTACCCTTTCCGGGCACGCGTGCCCAAAGGTGCCGCCCGCCCGGATGGCCTCCATGCACGACCAGGTCTGGGGGACCCTGACCGTCGCCTTCGCCTTCGCGCATGAGCCTCGACCTTGAGGCTCACACACGTCTCACGTCAGGTCAATAGTTTGGACTCACAACCAATCATCGAGTGAGGCGCAGGTCCCTGAGCCGCAGGTCGCCCTTGAAGACGACGTACAGGTCGCCCTTGCCGGGCTTCACCGTGGCGCTCGCCGTGCCGTACCGGTAGACGTCGCCGGTCGCCGGCGCCTGGACGGTGCCGAGCAGGGCGCCGGTGGGCGAGCCGAGCCGCAGCTCGACGGAGCCGCCGCTCACCGAGGCGACGCCCGCGGTGAGGCGGGCCCCCCAGGAGGAGCCGGTGAAGGAGATCCAGTCCCCCGCGGAGCCGGCCACGACCTCCCCGCGGACCTTCGACTCGTCGGCGAACTCCACACCGGAGTAGCCGTCGAAGTCCATGGCGCGCGTGGCCTGCGTGAGGTCCCGGACCGGGACGGTCTCGCCGGTCACCTGGAGCGTCGTCCGGGCGCGGACCTGCTCGGACGACGACCCCACGAGCACGTCGTGCGCGGCCGTCTCGACGACCCACCGGCCGCGCGTGTGGTCCCACACGGCCAGGTCGGACCGCTTCAGGGGGAACGTCACCGTCCTGCTCTCGCCGGGGCCCAGCGCGACCCGCTGGAAGCCGCGCAACTGCTCGACCGGCTGCGGGAAGCGGGAGCGCCGCTGGTGGGTGTAGAGCTGCACGACCTCCTCGCCCTTCACCTTGCCGGTGTTGGTGACCTTGACGCTGACCTGCTCGCCCTGGACGCGCAGGCCCTGGTAGCCGAAGGTGGTGTAGCTGAGGCCGTGGCCGAAGGGGTAGAGCGGCCGGCCCCGCTGGTACAGGTACGTCATGCCGGTCCTGACCAGGTCGTAGTCGTGGATGCTCGGCAGCTTGTCGGTGGCGTACCACGTCTGGGTGAGCCGCCCGGCCGGGTTGACGTCGCCGAAGAGCACGTCGGCGACCGCGTGGCCGGTCTCGGCGCCGGCGTGGGTGGTCCACAGCAGCGTCGGCGCGTCCACGATGACGGGGTAGCTGGTCTCCAGGACGACCACGGTCCTCGGGTTGGCCTTGCGGACCGCCTCGATCAGCCGCCGCTGCCCCTCGCCGAGCTGAAGATCGTCCCGGTCGTGGAACTCGCGGGCCGCCACGAACGGGTGGCTGCCGACCACCACGACCGCCACCTCCGCCTTGCGGGCCTGCTCGGCCGCCGCGGCGACGCCGTCGGAGACGACCTCCTTGGCGAAGCGGGCCGCCTGCGCCTTCGGGGCCAGGCCGGGCGTGCCGTCGGCGTTCACGGTCACGTACGGGTCGGGCAGGCCGTACCAGCCCTCGACGCTCTCGTAGCCGGCGTAGCGGATCAGGTAGGAGCCGTCGGCCTGCCGCTCCAGGGCGAACTGCTGCTGGACGTACCAGCCGTCGGGCTCGGCGTCGTCGGTGTCGAGAGAGCGCCAGTCGCCGCCGAGGAGCTTGCCGTTGCCCGCGTTGCGCAGCGTGGACACGCCGCCGGTCCAGTCGGTCAGGTCCCACTGCGAGGCGGAGGTGGGGGCGGTGTCGGTGAGCGCGACGTTGTCGTCCGGGCCGGAGCCGGTGGCGGTGAGGTACCTGCCGGAGCCGAGGTGCTTGAGCGCGATCCGCTCCAGCCCGGCGCCACTCGTGACGTCGGCGACGCGCTCCTTGATCCCGTCGAGCGGGGTCACCTGGTAGGGCGCCTGCCCGCCGTACCAGTCGCGGTAGAGGCGGTCGGCCAGCGGGCCGACGACGGCGGCGCTCTTCGGGCTCGCCAGTGGCAGCACACCGGAGTTGCGCAGCAGCACGGCCGCCTTGCCGGCGGTCTCGCGGTTCAGCTTCCGGTGCGCGGGGCTGTCGATCACGTCCTTGGTGATCTTCTTGTACGGCCCGCCGTCCGGGTCGAAGTGGCCGAGCCGGAACCTGATCGACAGCACGTGCCGCACGGCGTCGTCCACGTCGGCCTGGGTGATGAGGCCGCGGTCCAGGGCGGTCGAGAGGAGCTGGGCGGTCGGCCCCGCGTTGCTGTCGTCCACGGTGTAGCTGTCGAGGCCGGCCTTGAGCACGGAGGCGAACGCCTCAGCCTTGTCGTCGTAGTACTTCTCCTGCTCGGTCAGCGCGTACGGGCCCCAGGCGTCGCTGACGTTGTAGAGCGTCTTGCCCGTCCACGACCGGACGACCTCGTCCAGGTCGGGGTTGACGTGGTTGGGCCGGCCGTTGACCAGGTTGTAGGAGGCCATCACGCCGGTCGCGGCGTCGGCCGAGATCGCGGCCCGGAACGCCTTCTGGTAGTACTCGTTCCTCAGCTTGGGCGTCAGGTTGGAGGAGGTGACGCCGCGGTTGGTCTCGTTGTTGTAGGCGAGGTAGTGCTTCAGCACCGGCGCGGTCTTCAGGTAGAACGGGTCGTCGCCCTGCAGACCCTTGCCGTACGCGGTGGAGATGGCGCCGGTCAGCAGCGGGTCCTCGGAGTAGCCCTCCTCGTTGCGGCCGGCCCGCGGGTCGCGCAGCAGGTCCACGACCGGAGCCCACACCTGGAGGCCCCACAGCGTCGGGTTGACGGCGTTGTAGCCGCGCGCCTCGTCGCCCACGGCCGCGCCGACCCGCTTGACCAGCTCCGGGTCCCACGTGCTGGCCAGCCCGACGGCCTGCGGGAAGACGGTGCCGCTCGCGAACTTCTGCTTCCAGCTGTCGCCGAGGTCGTTGGACCAGCCGACGCCGTGCAGCGCCTCGGTGCCGTTCTTGTGGTACGGGATGCCGAGGCGCGGGATGGCCTGCTGCGACTGGTGCAGCAGGCCCAGCTTCTCGGGCAATGTGAGCCGGCCGAGCAGGTCGTCGACGCGCTGCTCCAGCGGCAGGGCCGGATCACGGAAGGGCGGCTCGTCGGCCGCCTGCGCGGGCGCGGAGAGGAACGACGCCGCCAGCGCGAGGGCGGCCAGCAGGGGGGTGCGGCGTAAGCGTAGGGGCATGGATTCTCCAGAGCGGGAGGCTCACTTGACGGCGCCGACCGTGACGCCTCGGGTGAGCGTTCGTTGGAAGATCAGGAAGAACGCGACCGCCGGGACGATGCCGAGCAGCGCCGAGGCGCTGGACATGGTGGCGTCCATGTACTTCTCGCCCTGCAGGACGCCGAGGGCGACGGGCACCGTCTGGTTGTCGTTGGAGATGAGGAAGATCAGCGGCAGGAAGAACTCGTTCCACGTCCAGATGAAGAAGAAGATCACCAGGACGCTGAGCGTGGGACGGCTGATGGGCACCACGATCCGCCACAGGGCCCGGAAGCGGCCCGCGCCGTCGATGGCCGCCGCCTCCAGGATCTCCCTGGGGAACTGGCCGAGCACGGCGCTGAGCAGGTAGGTGCCGAACGCCGCCTGGATCGCGGTGAACACGATGATCACCGCGAGCTTGGAGTCGTAGAGGCCCACCTCCTTCGACAGGTAGTAGAGGGGGTAGGCCAGCGCCTCCTGCGGCAGGGTGTTGCCCACGAGGAACAGCACGAGGATCCACAGCCGGCCGCGCACCCGCCCGATGCCCAGCGCGTACGCGTTGAGCACCGACAGCACGACGGCGAGCACCGCCACCGAGGCGCTGATGACGAAGCTGTTCCAGAGCTTGCCGCCGAAGTTCACACGCTGCCAGAAGTCGGCGATGCCCTGGAGGTACAGCTCGCCCGGCAGGCTCAGCGGCCCCTCCGCGCCGTACTCCGCCGGCGACTTGACCGCGTTGACCGCCACGATGAGGAACGGGAACAGCATGACCGCGGCCAGCAGGACGAGCGCCGCCAGCACGGCCCACCGGCCCGGCCCCGCCCTCATCGCTCACGCTCCTGCACACGCAGGAACAGGAACGTCACCACGATGATGATCAGGGCCAGCACCGTGGCGATGGCCGAGCCGTACCCGACGTTGCTCTTCTGGAAGAAGTTCAGGTACGAGAAGTACGACGGCACCATCGTGGCGTTGCCCGGCCCGCCGCGCGTGAGCACGTAGATCGGCCCGAACACCTTGAGCGCCGCGATCGTGCAGGTCAGCAGCACCACGAACGTCTCCGGCCGGATCTGCGGGATCGTGATGTGCCAGAACCTGCGCCACCACGACGCCCCGTCGATCTGCGCCGCCTCGTGCAGGGCCGGGTCCACCCGCTGGAGCCCGGCCATGAAGATGACCACGGGGTAGCCGAGCTGGAACCACACCATGACGGCCATCACCGTGGCCAGCGCGAGGTCGGGGTCGCCGAGCCAGTCCAGCTTGAGGCCGAAGATCTGGTTGACCGCGCCGTACGACGGGTGCAGCATCCACCCCCATACGACTCCGGCCACCGCCACGGGCAGCACCTGCGGCAGGTAGTACGCGGCCCGCAGCGCGGCCGCCGTGCGGGAGCCGAACCTGCGGCCGATGTAGTCGAACAGGACGGCCGCCAGCACCAGGCCGAGCGCCGTCGGGACGATCGCCATGGCCACGATGAGGCCGACGTTGTGCTGGAACGACTGCCAGAAGCGCTCGTCGCCCAGCAGCCGCGTGTAGTTGTCCAGGCCGATCCAGCGCGGCGTGCCCACGCCTGACCAGCGGGTGAAGCTCGTGGCGACGTTCATGAGGAACGGCGCCACGATCACGGCGAGGAACAGGACCAGACTGGGGACCAGGTACCACCAGTAGCCCTTGGTGCGAGCGCGCATCTAGTTGCCGATGTCGGCGAGGTTGTCCTCGTACGGCTTGGCGAGCTCGTCCAGCACCTGGGCGGGCGTCTTGCTGCCGTTGACGAGGTTCTGCACGCCGGCCACCATCACGTCGTAGTAGCCCGGCGCCGGCCAGTCGGGGTAGAAGGCCAGGCCGTCGGCGGAGGTGAGCTTGTTGAAGCTCTCGATGAGCTCCTTGCTCTTCGGGTCGGTGATCGCGGCGGGGTCGGCGGCCACCGGGACGCCGCCGGAGTTGCCGAGCAGGTTCTGGATGTCCTTGCTCATCGTGATGTCGATGAAGTCGTAGGCGAGGTCCTTGTTCTCCGACTTCTCCGGCACGACCCACACGTTGCCGCTGGAGCCGGGCGACATGGTGGCGCCGGGGAACAGGAAGTGGCCCCACTCGAACTTCTTGATCTCGGAGGCGAACCGGCCGTACCACCAGCTCCCGCTGATCATCATGGGGTACGTGCCCTTCATGAAGGCCACGCCCATGTCCTCGGCCTTGAGCCCGGCCGAGTTCTTGTCGAGGTAGCCCTTCTTCACCCAGTCGGCCAGGGTCTGGGCGCCGTAGGTGAGCTCGGGCCCGTGGAAGTCCACCTTGCCCTTGTACGACTGGAAGGCGTCAACCCACGGCCGCTGCGCCTTGGTCAGCGCGAGCTGGTAGAAGATCTGCTGGGCGGGGTACTCGGCGCCGGCCGTGGCGATGGGCGTCACGCCGGCCTTGACGAATGTGTCCAGGGCCGCCGTGAGCTCGTCGAACGTGGTGGGCACCTTGACGCCGTGCTTGTCGAACAGCTCCTTGTTGTAGTAGACCATCACGAACTCGCCGTAGTTCGGCACGCCGTACCACTTGCCGGAGCCCATGACGCCCCGGTCGTCGTACTTCGCGGTCACCTGGAGGCCGCCCGGCAGCAGCTTGTCCCAGCCGCGCTTGGTGGCCTGCTCGCTCAGGTCGGCCAGCAGCCCCTGCTTGGACAGCAGGCCGGCGGTGGCGTTGCCCTTGTTGTACTCCATGACGTCGGGCGCCTCGTCGGAGTTGAGCACCATGCTGGCGGTCTTCTGGATCTGCTCGAAGCCCTTCTCCTCGAACTTCACCGTCACGCCGGGGTGCGACGCCTCGAACCGCTTGACCGCCTCGGCCCACGCCTTGCCCATGGCGCTGTCGGCGGTCTCGTAGTGCCAGAGCTTGAGCACGCGCGGCTGGCCGCTCGCGGCGCTCTTGCCGCCGTCGCCCGAGCCGCCCGAGCCTCCGCAGGCCGCGAGCACCAGCGCCACGGCGGCCAGCGCCGCGACGCCCATCGACTTGTTCATGATCTCTCCTGAGTGATGACGGCCCGACCGGGCGCGCCCTCCACCGGGGCGAACTCGACCGTGGCGATCCGTTTCGGTCCGGTGACGGCCACGCGCAGCGTGTCGCCGTCCCGGGTGGCCACGACGACGGTCTCGCCATCGGTGTCGTGGATCTCTGTACGGCTGTCGCCGCCCCCGAAGGCGACCAGGGTGAGCTCGGCCGGCGTGCCGACCGTGTCACCGGGGACGGTGACCGGGATGAGCGCGCCGTGCCGGACGAACAGCGGGACCTGCTCCAGCGGCTTGGCGACGGGGACGTAGCGGGGGCCGGCCAGCACCTCGCCGGTCCAGTAGTCGACCCACTCGCCACGCGGCAGGTAGACCTGGCGCGTGCCGTCCGGTGAGGTCATGGGGGCGACGAGGAGGTCCCGCCCCAGCAGGTACTCCAGGTCGGCCTGCCAGGCGACCGGGTCGTCCGGGTGGTCCACGCACAGGGCGCGCATCATCGGCGCGCCGGTCCTGGCCGCCTCGACGGCCGCCGAGTACAGGTACGGCATGAGCCGGTAGCGCAGCCGCAGCGCCTCGACCGCGTGCTTCTCGACCGCCGGGAACTCCCACGGCTCGCGGCTGGTCGTGCCGTGCAGGCGCAGCAGCGGCGACAGCGCGCCGAACTGGGTCCAGCGCACGTACAGGTCGTCGGTGGGGCGGCCGGTGAAGCCGCCCGCGTCGTGGCTCCAGAACGGCACGCCCGACAGGCCGTGCGCCAGACCGCCGCGCAGCGTGCTGCCCATGGCCGCGTAGCTGGTGTAGGTGTCGCCGCCCCACTGGGCGCTGTGCCGCTGGCCGCCGAGGAACGACGAGCGCGCCCAGACCAGACCGTGCCCGTGGACCTCGCGGGTGACCTCGGCGACGGCGTCGTTGAACAGCAGCGTGTAGACGTTGTGCAGGTCGGTGCCGGTCATGCCGTTGTAGGCGACGGCGTCGCGCGGCACGCCCTCGGCGAAGTCGGTCTTGAACGCCTGCACGCCCTGCCGCAGGAGCGGGCGCAGCAGGCCCTGGAACCAGGCGACGGCCTCGGGGTTGGTGAAGTCGACGATGCCGCAGGGCGGGAACGAGCCGTGCCAGCAGTCGGCGACGTACGCCTCCCCCGCCGCCGTTTTCAGGAAATATCCGGCGTTGGCCGCTTCCAGGAAGGCGGGACTGAGGTGGGAGATGTACGGGTTCATCCAGAGGCAGACCTTGAACCCCATGCCGTCCAGCTCCGCGAGCATCGCCTCCGGGTCCGGGAACGTCTCCGGGTCCCAGCGCAGGTCCGACCAGTGGCCCTCGGCCTGCCAGTACGTGTCCAGGTGGAGCACGTCGCACGGGATGCCCCGCTCCCGGATCGTGCGTGCCCGGGCGAGCACCCGCTCCTGGCTGTCCACGAAGAACCCCGAGGAGATCCAGGTGCCGAACGCCCACTTCGGCGGCAGCGCGGGCCGGCAGGTCAGCCGGTCGTACCGGTCGAGCACCTCCGGCGGGGTCGGCCCGGCCAGCACGTAGTAGTCGAGGACGTCGTCGGGCACGAGGACCTGCACGACGCTGTGGGTGGACTGGCACACGTCGAACTCCGCCGGGGCGCCGCTGTCGAGCAGCACGCCGTACCCCCTGCTCGACACGTACAGGGGCACGTTCTTGTACGCGCGCTGCGACTCGGCGCCGAAGGCGTCGAAGTTCCACATGACCGGGCGCTGCCCGCGCTTGTCCAGCGGCGTGAACGACTCGCCGAACCCGGCGAACGCCTCGTCGGGGGCCGCGCCGAAGCTCTCGTGATAGGCGGCCGGCGCGCCGCCCGCGGCGGAGCGGCCGAACGGCAGTGTGCGCATCCGCCCGCTGATGTCGGTGTGGCCCCGGTCCTGCTCGACGAGGGTCCGGCCGGAGGCGTCGGTGAAGCGCAGGTGCCACGGCGACAGGCTGATCTCGGCCCGCAGCGAGCCGGCGTCCACGACGATCGGGCCGCCGGGAACCGCCTCGGCCCGGGCCCCCTCGTACGTGCCGGGGGTGACGAGCGTGAGGGCCCGTTCGGAGCGGGGGCGGGCGTCGGCGTCCTCGCTCAGCCGTACCCGGATCACCCCCTCACCGGCCACGCCGACCTGCACGACCAGGGTCTCCTCGGCGCTGGTGGTCGCCTTCAGCATGACGCCCGCCTCGCCCACGGCGACCGGCTCGGCGGCGGTCACCGCGGACAGGCCGCCCTCTCCGTGCTCGCGCACCGGCAGCTCGGGCGGGTCGGCGACAAAGTACTCGTGCGCGACCAGCGGGGGGCGGTACGGCATGGAGGCTCCTTCCACGGCTTGCGCCAGCTCGTGGATTAGTTTGCTGTCCATACCAACAAACGTCAACGATTCGGGGGCCCGGAATGTACGGTTCGCCGGATGACTACCGGGCGTGCCGCTGCTCGAATCAGCGGTCCGTGGACGCCCGGCTCTTGCGGGAGCGGTAGTTCGCCGCCTTGACGCGGTTGCCGCACTCCTCCATGCCGCACCACTGCCGGTTGCCGGCGCGGGAGCGGTCGACGAAGACCCGGGTGCACGCCTCGCGGCCGCACTCGCGGACCCGCAGCGCGTCGATCCCGCCCAGCAGCCGGACCGCCGAGCGGGCCACGTCGGCGGCGACGGCCCCGGCGTCCCCGGTCCGCGCGACGCCGGAGGGGGTCAGCGACATCCGGGCCGGCGTGCCGCCCGCCTCCTCGTTGACCAGGCGCAGGTCGTCGCCGGGCCAGGGCAGCCCCTGCATGCCGTGGGTGGCGAGCCGGTAGACCGCCTCGCGCAGCGCGCGCAGCCGGCGCAGGTCCGCGACGTCGAGGGCGGGCTCCTCGGTGAGCACGCCCGCCTCGACGGCCCATCGCGCCAGGTCGGCGGGGGTCCGCAGGAGCTCCTCGGGCTCGCTCCGCCGCCACTTCAGCGTGCCGGCGAGGTCGAGCGCGAGGTCGCCGCTGACGAAGACGAAGCTCACGTCACCATCTTGACAGGTGACGGCCGAGAGGCGCAATGTTTGCGTCACCTGCCAAGCAGGTGACGCACGGACCAGGAGCCACTTTGATCACCGATGACGACTACCTGTACTTCGCCAACCGGGCCCTCGACGGCATGACCGGCATCGTGGCCGGCCTGGGCGACGAGCTGGCCAACACCAGGCCGGCCCTCCCGGGGGCCAACTCGCCGTACGCGCTGCTCACCCACTGCCTCGGAGTGGTCTCCTACTGGGCCGGCGCGCTGGTCGCGGGGCGTGCGGTCGACCGCGACCGCGACGCCGAGTTCGGCAGCGCGGGCCCGGTGCGCCCGCTGCTCGACCGGGCGGCGGCGGTGCGCGCACAGCTCGCCGAGGACGTGCGCTCCGCCGAGCCGGACGCGCCGCTGCGGGCCGCCCCGCCGGCCGCCTTCCTCGGCCCCGACCGGGAGCTCACCCAGGGCGCGGCCCTGCTCCACGTCTACGAGGAGCTGGCGCAGCACCACGGCCAGATGGAGATCCTGCGCGACGCCCTCCTGGCCGGCGAGCCGGCGGGACTCCCCCGATGAGCGGGCCGTTCGAGACCGTCGACGTCGCCCGCCTGCGCTCGGGGCACGGCGTGAAGTGGGGATCGCTGCCCGCCGCCACCATCGGCGCGTGGGTGGCCGACATGGACTTCGGGGTCCCGCCCGCCGTGCGCGAGAGCATCGTCCGCGTCACCGAGCGCGAGGACTTCGGGTATCCGTTCTGGCCCGGACAGGATCCGGTGGTCGAGGCGTTCGAGGAGCGGATGGCCGGCCGTCACGGATGGACCCCGCGGCCCGGCCGGACCCGCGTGTTCACCGACCTCATCCAGATCCTCCAGGTCATGATCGAGCACGCCACCGATCCGGGCGACGGCATCGCGATCCACGTGCCGTCCTACCCGCCGTTCCTGGCGAGCATCGCCCGCTCGGGCCGCCGGATCGTGCCCCTGCCGATGGTGTGGAGCGAGACGGGCTGGGGCTTCGCGGCCGAGGGGCTGACCGCCCGGCTGCGCGAGCAGGGCTGCAGGATGATCGTCCTGGTCGACCCGCACAACCCGACCGGCCGCGTGTTCACGCGCGCGGAGCTCGCCCCGCTGGCCGAGGCGGCCGAGGAGCTGGACCTGGTGGTCCTGGCCGACGAGATCCACGCCGACCTGGTCTTCTCGCCGCACCGCCATGTGCCGTTCGCCTCGCTCGGCGCGGACGCCGCGGCGCGGACGATCACCGCGACGTCGGCCACCAAGGCGTTCAACATCGCCGGCCTGCGGTGCGCCGTCGCCCACATCGGGCCGGACCGCGTCTGGAAGTCGCTGGCCGAGGCCCCGCTGGACTACTTCGGCACGCCGAGCGTCCTCAGCCGGGTCGCCACCGTGGCCGCCTGGCGGGAGGGGGAGGCCTGGCTGGAGCAGCTCATGCTGACCCTCGACGACAACCGGCGCGCGGTCGCGCGGTGGGCGGCGGCCTCGCCGTGGGACCTGCGCCACCACACCCCGGAGGCGACGTACCTCGCCTGGCTCGACTTCGCCGGCATGCCGCCGGCCGACGGCGGTCCCGGCGCCCTGCTGGAGCGCCGGGCCGGGGTGAAGCTCAGCGAGGGGGCCGAGTTCTCCGAGCACACCGGGGTCGACACGGCCTCGTTCGCGAGGCTCAACTTCGCGACCAGCCCCGCCAACCTCCAGGAGATCCTGTCCCGCGTCGCCTCGCTGTGGGCCTAGATGCCGATGGCGGCCTCGGGCTGCATGAGCCGGCGGGCCGCCTCCGTGATCGACCCCGACAGCGACGGGTAGACCGCGAACGTATGCGCGAGCTGGTCCACGGTCAGCCGCTGCTGGACCGCCACCGACACGGCGAGGATCAGCTCCGACGCGCGCGGCGCCACCACCACGCCGCCCAGCACGATGCCGGTGTGCGGCCGGCAGAACAGCTTGACGAAGCCGTCGTTGAAGCCCGACATCTTGGCCCGCGCGTTGGTCGCGAGCGGCAGCTTGACGACGTTGGCCTCGATCTCACCGGCCTCGATGGCCCGCTGCGCCACGCCGACGGCGGCGATCTCGGGGTCGGTGAAGATGTTGGAGGCCACGGTGGCCAGCCGCAGCGGCTGGACGGCCTCGCCGAGCGCGTGCCAGACGGCGATGCGGCCCTGCATGGCCGCCACCGAGGCGAGCATGAGCACGCCGGTGCAGTCGCCCGCGGCGTAGACGCCGGGCGCGGAGGTGCGCGAGACCTTGTCGACCTTGACGAAGCCGCCCCGGTCGAGCTGCACCCCGGCCTCCTCCAGGCCCATGCCGCCCGTGTTGGGCACCATGCCGACCGTCATGAGCGCGTGGGAGCCCTCGGCGGTGCGGCCGTCCTCCAGCGTCACCACGACGCCGTCGGCCGTGCGCTTGACGGAGGCGGCGCGCGAGCGGCCCATGACGTTCATGCCGCGGCGGCGGTAGACCTCTTCGAGCACCTCGGCGCCGTCGGCGTCCTCGTTGGGCATCATGCGGTCGCGGCTGGAGACGAGCGTGACCTCGGCGCCGAGCGAGCGGTAGGCGCCCGCGAACTCCGCGCCGGTGACGCCGGAGCCGACCACGATGAGGTGCTCGGGCAGCTCCTCCAGGTCGTAGAGCTGGCGCCAGGTGAGAATGCGCTCGCCGTCGGGCTCGGCGCCCGGCAGGACGCGCGGGGTGGCGCCGGTGGCGACGAGCACCACGTCGGCCCGGATCGTGCGGTCGCCCGCCTTGACCACCTGCGGGTCGACGAGCCTGCCGCGCGCCTTGACGATCTCGACGCCCTCGGCGGCGACGCGCGCCGCGATGTCGGCCGACTGCGCCTGGGCCAGCTCCTTGACGCGTTTGTTGACCAGCGGCAGGTCCACGGTCGCCGCGCCGATGTCGCCGTCGCCGCCGCCGGAGAAGCCCACGCCCAGCGACGGGGCGTCGAGCAGGGCCTGTTTGCGGACGGAGGTCGCGATCAGCGTCTTGGACGGCACGCAGTCGGTCAGCACGCAGGCGCCGCCCGGGCCGTCCTGCTCGACCATCGTGACCTGCGCGCCTAGTTGCGCGGCCACGAGGGCCGACTCGTATCCGCCTGGTCCGCCGCCGATGATCACGATCTTCGTCACGTGTACCATTCTCCCGCATCGTCCGGCCCGCCGACGAACGGGGCGGTCCTCACCGCGCTACCCTTGTCAGCTGTGCCTGTCTACGCCGCCTACGGCAGCAACATGGACCCCGAGCAGATGGCCATGCGCGCCCCGCACTCTCCGATCCGGGGCGTCGGCTGGCTGCAGGGCTGGCGACTGACGTTCGGCGGTGAGGACATCGGCTGGGAAGGCGCGCTGTCCACCATCGTCGAGGACCCCGACGAGCACGTCTTCGTCGTCCTGTACGACGTGCCCGAGGTGGACGAGACCTCGCTCGACCAGTGGGAGGGCGCGGTCCGTGGCCTGTACCACAAGGTACGGCTGCGGGTGCAGACCCTGGACGGCGACCTGGTGCCCTGGTTCTACGTCCTCAACGGCTACGAGGGCGGCCTGCCCTCCGCCCGCTACCTCGGCATCCTGGCCGACGCGGCGGAGCGGGCGGGCGCCCCCGACGACTACGTCAAGGGGCTCCGCGGCCGCCCCTGCAAGTCCCTCGGCAGCTGAGCTAGGCGAGCGGCTGGTCCTTCGTCTCCTTCAGCGCGAACACGTACACGCAGGTGGAGACCAGCGCCAGCGCCGAGACGTACCACGGGAAGAGGTACATCGCCTTGGCGTCCTGCAGCGCCGTGCCGATAAGCGGCGCCGTGCCGCCGAAGATCGCGACGGTCAGCGAGTACGGGAAGCCCACGCCGGCCGCGCGCACCCGGGTCGGGAAGAGCTCGGAGTTGATCGCGGCCGCGATCGACGTGTAGCAGGCGAGGAAGACCATCCCGAGGCACTGGATGAGCAGCAGGCTGGCGAACGAGTTCGACAGCATGCCGAGCAGCGGCACCGGCAGGATGAGGAAGCCCAGACCGAAGGTGATGAGCATCGGCCTGCGGCCGACCTTGTCCGACAGCATGCCGAGCAGCGGCTGCAGGATCATGAAGAAGAGCAGCGAGATCGTGCCGACCTCCAGCGATGCCGCCTTGTCGAACTTCACGGTGAGCTGGGCGTAGGTGGGCAGGAACGTCGTCCAGGTGTAGTAGGAGACGGTGCCCGCGACCGTGATGCCGACGATCAGCGCCGCCTTGGTCGGGTAACGGAGCAGGAACTCGAACATCTTCGGCCGCTCGACCCTGCCCTGACGGATGTCCTCGGCGACCGTGCTGGTCTCCTCGGCGCCCTTGCGGATCCACAGGCCCACGAGGCTGATGACGGCGCCGATCACGAACGGGATGCGCCAGCCGTACGAGTTCATGTCGCCGTCGCTGAGCACGTTGGCGAGCACGGCGGCCAGACCGGAGGCCAGGAGCTGGCCGATCGTGGTGCTGACGTACTGGAAGCTGGAGAACAGGCCGCGGCGGCCGGGAGGCGCCGACTCCACGAGGAACGTGGTGGCGGCGGCGAACTCGCCGCCGACCGACAGTCCCTGGATGAGCCGCGCGAGCACCAGGATGATCGGCGCGAGCAGTCCGGCCGCGGCGTACGTCGGCGTGACCGCCAGCAGCAGCGACCCGGCGCCCATCAGGATGATCGTGAACGTCATGGCGGCCTTGCGGCCGAACCGGTCGGCGAAGGCGCCCACGACCAGCCCGCCCAGCGGGCGCATGAAGAAGCCGACGGCGAAGACGGCGAAGCTGCTGAGCAGGGGGACGAGCGAGTCGCCCGTGTCCGGGAAGATCTGCTTGGAGAAGTAGATCGCCAGGAAGCTGTAGGTGTACCAGTCGAACCACTCGACGACGTTCCCGACGCTGGCCGCCATGAGCTGACGGACGCGGCTTCGGGGGATGCCGACAGGGGACGGCGCAACGGGGGAGGTCGCCACAGGGGCTCCTTTGCTGAAAGGTGCGGTATGGCTTACTGTGCAATTGGACGACCGAAACAGTCAAATAGCAAGGCATATATTTACAAACCCGACACAGAAACGGCTCTGAGTGGACGTTCTCGACCGAAGGCTGGTCGCCGCCCTCCAGGTCAGCCCGCGCGCCACGTGGGGTGAGATCGGCAGGGCGGTCGGCGAGCACGAGCGCACGGTCGCGCGCCGGCTGCAACGCCTGATCTCCGACGGCGCGATACGCGTCACCGCGATCTACGACGACCTCCGCTCCGGCCACGGGCGCCCCGTTCACCTGCACGTCCAGGTCCGTCCCGGCACGGCCGCGTCCGTCGCCAAGTCGCTGGCCGACCGGCCGGACACCCGCTCGGTCTACTCGCTCACCGGCGTCGCCGACATCGGCTGCGAGCTCGTGTCGCCGTCGCGCGAGGCGCTGCACGACATCATCTCCGCGCAGGTGCCCGAGATCGACGGCGTCCTCCAGACGCAGACCCAGGTCGTGCTGCACACGTTCCGGACCGTGGCCGAGTGGCACGCGCCGTACCTCACCGAGCAGGAGGTGGCCGAGCTGCGCCCGGCCGCCGCGAGCCACCCGCTGCCCGACGAGGACGGCATGTCGCCCCTGGAGCAGGAGATCGCCGCGCTGCTCGTCACCGACGGCCGCATCGCCTTCACCGCCATCGCCGAACGGCTCGACGTCTCCGTCCCCACCGCCCGGCGGCGCGTCGCCTCGCTCCTCGAACGCCGGCTCCTGCTGCTGCGCGCCGAGGCCGAGCCGGCCCTGCTCGACCTGGAGGTGGAGGCCCAGCTCTGGCTCAAGGTCCGCCCGGGCGGGCTGGACGCGGTCGGCCGCACCCTGGCCGCCCACCCCCACGTGCGTTACTGCGCCGCGACGGCGGGCACCCACTCCCTCATCGTGCAGGTGGCGGTGGCCCACGAGGCCGCCCTCTACCGTCTGCTCACGGGTGTCGTCGGCGGCCTCGACGAGGTCACCGGCACCGACGTCACCCTCATCACCCGCGCCTACAAGCGCGGCCACCTCCGCAAGTCCGGCCTTCTCACCCTGGAAAGGACACCATGACTCCCGCCGAGACTCCCGCCGCCACTCCTGCCGCCACTCCCGCCGAGAACGAGGTCGCCGAGCTCTGCTCCGAGCTGATCCGGATCGACAGCAGCAACTACGGCGACGGCAGCGGTCCCGGGGAGCGCGCGGCCGCCGAGGCGGTCATGGCCCGGCTGGCCGAGGTCGGCATCGAGGCCGCCTACATCGAGAGCGAGCCCGGCCGCGGCAACGTGATCACCCGTGTGGAGGGCACCGACCCGTCGCTGCCCGCGCTGCTCGTGCACGGCCACCTGGACGTGGTGCCCGCCAACGCGGCCGACTGGTCCGTGGACCCCTTCGGCGGCGAGGTCCGCGACGGCTACATCTGGGGCCGCGGCGCCGTGGACATGAAGGACATGGACGCGATGATGCTCGCCGTCCTGCGCCAGCTCACCCGCGACGGCCGCCGTCCGCGCCGCGACCTGGTCTTCGCCTGGGTCGCCGACGAGGAGGCCGGCGGCGTGTACGGCGCCAAGCACCTCACCAAGCACCACCCCGAGCTGTTCGAGGGCGTCACCGAGGCCATCAGCGAGGTCGGCGGGTACTCCCTGGAAGTGGACCCGTCGCTGCGGCTCTACCTCATCGAGACGGCCCAGAAGGGCCTCGGCTGGATGCGGCTGATCGCCGACGGCACCGCCGGGCACGGCTCCATGCTCAACCCCGACAACGCCGTCACCGAGATCGCCAAGGCCGTCGCCCGGGTCGGCGCCCACGAGTGGCCCATCACGCTCACCCCGACCGTCCGCACGTTCCTCACCGAGGTCGCCGCCGCCTTCGGCATCCCCTTCGACGAGAACGACCCCGCGCCCGTCCTCGACAAGATCGGGCCACTGGTCCGCTTCGTCGGCGCCACTCTCAACCACACCGCCAACCCCACCCAGCTCGACGCCGGCTACAAGTCCAACGTGATCCCCGGCCAGGCGAGCGCCGTCATCGACGGCCGCTTCCTGCCCGGCCACGAGGACGAGTTCTTCAAGACCATCGACGAGCTCATCGGCCCGAAGGTGCGCCGGGAGTTCGTCCACCACGACATCGCGCTGGAGACGTCGTTCGACGGCGCCCTGGTCGAGTCGATGATCGCGGCCCTGAAGGCCGAGGACCCGACGGCGCGGGCGGTGCCGTACTGCATGTCGGGCGGCACCGACAACAAGACCTTCTTCGCCGACCTGGGGGTGCGCGGGTTCGGCTTCGTGCCGCTGCGGCTGCCCGGCGACATGGACTTCGCGTCGATGTTCCACGGCGTGGACGAGCGGGTGCCGGTGGACGCGCTCCAGTTCGGCGTGCGGGTGCTCGACAGGCTGCTCCTAAACTACTGAGGTGACCAACGACCCGTACAAACTGGCCGATGAGGCCGCCGCGGCGCTGAAGGCGGCGAGCGGCCTCGACAGCTTCGACGTGGCGCTCGTGATGGGCTCCGGCTGGGTCCCGGCCGCCGACGCGCTCGGGGAGGTCGTGGCGGAGATCCCGCTCACCGACCTGCCCGGTTTCGCGGCCCCGGCCGTGGCCGGACACGGCGGCAGGATCCGCGTCGTCCGCACCGGCGCCGGCCGGCACGCGCTCGTCCTCCTCGGCCGCACCCACCTCTACGAGGGGCGGCCGGTCGACGCTGTGGTCCACGGCGTGCGCACCGCCGCCGCGGCGGGCGTCCGGACGGTCGTCCTCACCAACGCCGCCGGCGGCCTGCGCCCCGAGACGCAGCAGGTGGGCGACCCGGTGCTGATCAGCGACCACATCAACCTGACGGGCGCCAACCCGATCACCGGCACCACCTTCATCGACCTGTCCGAGGTCTACTCCAGGCGGCTGCGGGCGCTCGTCCACGAGGTGGACCCGTCCATCGCGGAGGGTGTCTACGTCGCCTTCCGCGGCCCCACCTACGAGACGCCGGCAGAGATCCGCATGCTGCGCACGCTCGGTGGCGACCTCATCGGCATGTCCACGGTGCTGGAGGCCATCGCCGCGCGGGAGGCCGGGCTGGAGGTGCTCGGCGTCTCCCTGGTCACCAACCCGGCCGCGGGCCTGTCGGACCAGGTGCTCGACCACAAGGAGGTCCTGGAGGTCGGCCGCGCCACGGCCGCCCGCATGGGCGTCCTGCTCGCCAAGGTCGTCGACCGGCTATGACATCGGACCCGCGCATGACACCCGGCCCCCGCCCCACCTCGGACCCGCGCCCGGCCCCGGAGCCGGGCACGACCCCGCGTCCCGCCGCCGGGCCGGATCCGGTCGCCGGCCAGGACCTCGTGGCGGCCGCCCGCGCGTGGCTGCTCCAGGACCCCGACCCCGAGACCCGGGCCGAGCTGTCGGCCCTCCTCGACTCGGGCGACTCCGAGGCGCTGCTCGACCGGTTCGGGCGCAAGCTGGAGTTCGGCACGGCGGGGCTGCGGGGCGAGCTCGGCGCGGGCCCCAACCGCATGAACCGGGTCACCGTCATGCGCGCCGCCGCCGGCCTGGCCGCCGTGCTCGGCCCCGGCAGGCACGTGGTCATCGGCTACGACGCCCGGCACAACTCCGACGTGTTCGCCCGCGACACGGCGGCCGTGCTGACCGGCGCGGGCGTGCACGCCTCGATCCTGCCCTGCCCGCTGCCCACCCCGGTGCTCGCCTTCTCCGTGCTCCACCTGGAGGCCGACGCCGGCGTCATGGTCACGGCCAGCCACAACCCGCCCCGCGACAACGGCTACAAGGTCTACTGGGGCGACGGCTCGCAGATCACCCCGCCGATCGACAGCGAGATCTCCGCCGCGATCGACGCCGTGGGCCGCGTCGACGAGCTGCCGCTCGGCTCGCCGGGCACGCTGACGGAGCTGGGCGAGGACATCGTCGACGACTACATCGACGCGATCACCGCCCTGCCCCTCGGCGACGCCCGTGAGCTGCGGGTGGCGTACACGCCGCTGCACGGGGTCGGCGGCGGCACGCTGACCGACGCTTTCCTGCGGGCGGGATTCGAGAGCCCGACGGCCGTCGAGGAGCAGCGCAACGCCGACCCCGGCTTCCCCACGGTCGCCTTCCCCAACCCGGAGGAGCCCGGCGCGATGGACCTCGCGTCCGCGCTGGCGGCGCGCATGGAGGCCGACCTGGTGCTGGCCAACGACCCCGACGCCGACCGGTGCGCGGTGGGCGTCCCGCTGCCCGGCGGCTCGGTGCGCATGCTGACGGGCGACGAGGTGGGCGGGCTGCTGGCCGAACACGTGATCACCCACACCACGGGCGACCGCATGGTGGCCACCACGATCGTCTCCTCCACCCTGCTGAGCAAGATCGCCCGTGCCCACGGCGTCCGCTACGGCGAGACCCTGACCGGCTTCAAGTGGATCATCAAGGCGGGGCCGGGACTGGTCTTCGGCTACGAGGAGGCCATCGGCTACAGCGTCGGGTCCGGCGCGGGGCTGCCGGTGCGCGACAAGGACGGCATCGGCGCCGCGCTCACGGTCGCGGCCATCGCCGCGGCGGCCCGGCGCGACGGCCGCACGCTCCTCGACCTCCTGGACGACCAGGCCCGCCGCTACGGCCTGCACGCCACGGCCCAGCTCTCGGCCCGGGTCGAGGACCTGTCGCTGATCGCCGGCGCCATGGCCCGCCTCCGGACCCACCCTCCGGCCACGCTTGGCGGACGCACGGTCGAGCGGGCCGACGACCTGAGCCGCGGCGACGGCGGCCTGCCGCCGACCGACGGCCTGCGCTACACGCTGTCGGGCGGCGCCCGCGTCGTGGTGCGCCCCTCCGGCACGGAGCCCAAGCTCAAGTGCTACCTGGAGGTGGTGGTCCCGGTCACGGACGACGTACCGACGGCCCGCGCCGAAGCCGCCCGCGCCCTCGACGCCCTCAGGGCCGACCTGACGAAGGCCCTCGACCTGCACTGACGTCCGCGGATCGGCCGGGCGACCGTCGCACCCGGCCGGACGGACGTGCCACTCCCCGGCCGCGCGCCCCTGAGACGCCCGGCCGGACGCCCCGCACCCCGGCCGCGCGCCCCTGGGACGCCCGGCCGGGGCGGTCGGGGTCGGGCGGTGTCAGGCCGGTGTCGCGCCGAACGCCGCCGCGCGGTGGGTCACCCATTGGGCGTAGGTGAACGCCGGCCGCCCGGTGACCTCCTCGACCGTCGGCACCACCTCCTCCGGCTCGCCGACTCTCGCGGCGAACCCGTCGATGAGCTCGTCGACCACCGGTGCGGGCATCCCGTGGCGCAGCATCCGCTCCCGGAACTCCGCGCGGGGCAGCTCCTCGAACCGCAGCGGCCGCCCGATCGTCTCCGCGATGATCCGCACGCGCTCGATCTGGGTCAACGCCTGGGGCCCGGTCAGGAGGAACGACTCGCCGGTACGCCGGTCGAGGAGGGCGCGCACGGCGACCGCGGCGATGTCGCGCGGATCGACGGGCGCCAGGGCGGACTCGCCGTGTATACCGCGGACGACCCCGTCGTCGCGGATCTGGGGCGCCCAGACGAGGTCGTTGGTCATGAACGCGCCGGGGCGCACGAACGTCCACGGCAACCCTGACGCCTCGACGGCCCGTTCCAGCCGCAGGTGCTGCTCCCCGATCCACCCGGGCGTGGAGAACGTGACGGTCTGCGAGGACAGCAGCACGACGTGCCGCAGACCGGCGTCCCGGGCCGCGTCGAGGAATCCGCCGACCCCGGTGAAGACGGGGAACAGGAACGCCCGCTCGACGCCGGACAGCGCCCGCGTCAGGGTCTCCGGCCGGGTCAGGTCGCCGGGCAGGACCTCGGCGTCCGCCGGGAAGGAGCGGGCGGCGGGGTCGCGGCTCATGACGCGTACCTTCTCGCCCGCGTCGAGGAGCCGGCGGACGACCTCGGCGCCGACGTTGCCGGTGCCACCGGTTACCAGAATCATGGTGAGGATCTCCTGTTCGTCATCGAATGGGCCGGCGGGCCTGGTTGGCCTCGCGGACGACCGCCCAGGCATCCGCCACCGGGCCCAGGTGCCGCAGCTTGTCGGGGTTGATCACGGCACGGATCATCTGGACCCGCCCGTCCAGGACGTCGAGCGCCAGGGCGTTGACGACCTTGCCGTCGCGGTCGCGGAAGATCGCGCCCGGCTGGCCGTTCATCTCGTGCGGCTCCACCGTGCCGCCGATCCGCAGGAACGGCGCGACGATCGAGGCCAGCGTCCGGGCGACGTTCTCGGCGCCGAAGACGCCCTTGCCCCACAGCGGGGCCTTGCCGCCGCTGTCGCCGGCCATCTGCACGTCGGCGGCCAGCAGCTCCCGCAGCCCGTCGACGTCCCCTTTCTGGAAGGCGTCGAAGAACCGTCCGGCGAGCTCCTCCCGCTCGCGGCGATCCGCCGCGAACCGGGCGCGTCCGGCGTCCATGTGGCGGCGGGCCCGCACCGCGAGCTGGCGGCACGCCGCCTCCGAGCGGCCCACCGCCGAGGCGACCTCCGCGAAGCCGAACCCGAACACCTCCCGCAGCACGAAGACCGCCCGCTCCAGCGGGCTGAGCCGCTCCAGCAGCAGCAGGGCCGCCATCGACACCGAGTCGGCCAGCTCCGCCGACCGCTCCGGGTCCTCGTACGGGTCGGCCAGCAGCGGCTCGGGGAACCACTGCCCGGCGTACTCCTCCCGCCGCACGCGCGCCGAGCGCAGCACGTCGATCGCGATCCGCGACACCGTGGCCGACAGGAACGCCTTGACCGAGGCGGGCCGGGTCGCGGAGGACGCGTAGCGCAGCCAGGTCTCCTGCACCGCGTCCTCCGCCTCGCTCACGCTGCCGAGAATCCGGTAGGCGATCGAGAACAGCAACGGCCGCAGCTCCTGGAACTCCTGCGCCCTGCTCATGCCAGCTCCTCCTCGAACCCCTGCCGCCAGGACGGGTGGCGCAGCTCCCAGCCGAGCTCGCGCTTGGCCTTGGCGTTGGAGAAGCCGCGCCCCTCGGTCATCATCGCGACCGCCGTCGGGCCGGCCAGCAGCCGGGCCAGCCAGACGGGGATCCGCATGGGCGGCTTCGCCCCGGCGCACACCGCCAGATGGGGCAGCCAATCGCGGGCCGGGGCCGGCTCGTCGTCCACGATGTTGAACACGCCCTTGACCCGCTGCTCCACCGCCAGCACGGTGGCGCCGGCCGCGTCGTCCAGGTGCACCCACGAGCTGTAACCGCCGCCGTCGCCGATCACCGGGTACTGCCGCCTGCGCACCAGCTCGACCTGGTCGTCCGTGGCGCCCGGCCCGTAGAACGAGCCGTAGCGCAGGACCGCGCCCCCGGCCTTGACCACCACGTCCTCCAGGTGCCGGATCGCCCGCGCCCCCTGGCCGGTGCTGGTGGGGTCCAGCGGGTCCTCCTCGGTCTTGATCCATCCGCCCTGGCGGATGCCGTTCCAGGAGGCGTAGCCCTGCGCGACGACGTGCGACACCCCGGTCGCCTCGGCGGCGGCCAGCAGGTGGTCCGTCCCCTCGGTGCGCAGCCGGTTGGTGACGGCGAACCAGCGGTCGAAGTGCTTGATATCGGGCTTGCCGGAAATAGCCGTCATCTGGTGCACGATCACGTCCGGACGGGCATGGGCCACCGCCTCACCGACCGAGCGCGCGTCCAGCCCGTCCATCACGACCGCCTCGGCGCCCAGCCGCTTCAGCAGGCTGAGCCTTGCCGGGCTGGTCGTGGTCGCCGTCACCTCGTGGCCCCGCGCCACGAGCCGCGGCAGCAGCCGCCGCCCCAACACTCCGGCCCCGCCGGCCACGAACACTCGCATGACCATCACCTTCCCGACGCGCATGTCTGTCTCCGTCACCCGAGACGAGACAGCCCGCCCGCCTGTGACATGGCGGGCGGGCGAGCCGGCGGACCGGGGGACGTGACCTCGATCACCGGTGCGGGCGGGCGGGTGCCGTGGTGGCGCTCAGGCGAGGCGGAACTCCAGCGTGGTGTCCCAGTTCGCCGGGTCGGGCTCGACGCGCGGGTCGGTCTCGTAGAGCTCCAGGCGGCAGCCCCAGCGCTCGACACCGTCGCGCTCCGCGAGGTCCCACGTCAGGCCCTCCTTGTCCGCCCAAGCCAGCAGGTCGCCGATGACGCCGGCCAGGCGGTCGGGGTGCCCGTGGTGGGTGACCGTGGCGTAGCGCCCGGCCGGGAGCGCGGCGGCGAAGAAGCCGGCCTCCTCCGCCAGGGCCCCGTCCACGGGCCGGGCGATCGGCACGCCCGCCTCCACCTCCAGGCGGTCGGCGGCCATCTCGATCACCCGGTACCTGAGGAACGGGGCGCCGGCCAGGGCGAGGCCCTGCCGTCCCAGCCAGGCGATCAGCTCGGGGATGCGGTCGGCCACCTCGCCGAAGGTCGTCATGGTGATGGTCCTGATCACGCCGACGTAGGGACGGTCGGGATGGTCCACGATGTGGGGCATGGTCATGGGTTCCTCCTTCTCTCACCCATGGGTACGGAGCCGGGGCGCCGAACTCATCGGCAGGCCGAACATCGGGAACAGCCGGTCCCCGAGATAGGTGGTCTGGCCCGTGACCAGCCCGCCCGAGGTCTCGAACAGCACCAGCGCGAACGGCCGCCCCTCCCGGTACTGGCCGAAGGCCGCGGCACCGTTCGCCCGCCCGGCGGGCACCAGCCGGGACCCCGCGCAGGGCGCCCCGGCCGCCCGCAGGACCGCGCCGACGGCGTCCCGGCCGCGCAGCCACCACGTGTACGGCGGCATCGACATCGTGGCGTCCTCGTGCAGCAGCGCGACGAGGGTCTCGACGTCGTACCGCTCGAACGCGTCCACGTACCGGCCGAGCAGCTTCTCGTCCACCTCCCCGTCCGCCTCCCCGGACGAGCCGTCCGGCGGGGCGGGCAGGACGGCCCTGGCGCGTTGCAGCGCGCTGTTGACCGCGGCGACGCTCACGCCGAGCAGGACGGACACCTCCGCGGCGCGCCAGCGCAGCACGTCGCGCAGGATCAGCACGGCCCGCTGCCGCGGCGGCAGGCGCTGCAGCGCGGCCACGAACGCCAGCCGCACCGTCTCCCTGGCGACGGCCTGCTCGGCCGGGTCGGCGGGCAGCACGCGGCCGTCGGGGACGGGCAGGACCCACCGCTCCTCGGGCAGCGGCGCGCCCAGGCCCGTGCCGGGCGCCGCCGCCGGGGCGAGGTCCATGGCACGAGCCCGCCGCTGGGGGCCGCGGAGCATGTCGAGGCAGACGTTCGTGGCGATGCCGAACAGCCAGGACCGGAGGGAGGCGCGGCCCGGGTCGTAGCGGTCGAGGCTTCGCCACGCCTTGACCAGGGTCTCCTGCACCGCGTCCTCGGCCTCGAACCCGGAGCCGAGCATGCGGTAGCAGTGGCCGGTCAGCTCGGCGCGGTGGCGTTCGAGGTCCGCGGGGCCGTGTCCGCCGCCGTCACCTCGATCTGGAGCTCCGTCACCCACGCGTCCTCCTCCTCCGGGCAGTCCAGGTACACCTCCCTGCCGAGCGACAGGGACCGGTAGCCGTTCTCCTCGATCCAGTGCGCCAGCGCCTGGAACGTCGCTCCCACGCCGTCCATGGACCCGTGGTGGATGACCGTGGCCGCCGTCCCGACGCCCGGCAGGGTGACGACCCGCAGATCATGACCGGTCGGGGTCCCGGCCGCGACGGGCACCGTGGCGTGGACCCGCACCGTGCCGTCCTCCTCCGGGAGGTAGTACGCGATGCCCGGGCCGGCCGCCGGGACGCCCGCCGCCTCCAGCCGCGCGCCCAGCTCGCGGTAGAGCGGCTTGATGACCGGCCCGATGTGCTCCGGCTCGTAGCTCGCGGCGATCGCGCTCAGCTCCGCCACCCTGGTCGCGGGCACCTTCTTGACCACCACGTCGACGGCTCCCATGCCGCCCTCCTTCTCGATCGCGCGGAGCCTCGCCTCGACGCCGCGCAGCCGGGCCCGGTCGGCGCTGATGCGCGCCTCCAGCTCGGCGCGGCGCAGCCGCACCATGCCGTGCAGCTCCTCCGAGCTCACCGCGTCGTCGAGGATCGCCCTGACCTGCTCCAGCGTGAAGCCGAGGTCCTTGAGCGCGACGACGCGGTTGAGGCGGGAGAGCTGGACCGCCTCGTAGGAGCGGTAGCCCGTGACCGGGTCCACGTGCGCGGGCCGCAGCAGGCCGAGGGCGTCGTAGTGGCGCAGCATGCGCACCGACACGAGCCCGAGCCTGGCGAAGTCTCCGATGCCGAACATGACCTCCCCAGGTGTAGGGCCTCACACGGTGTCAGGGTCAACGCCGGGGGCGGTCCGTCAGCCCGCGACCACGGCGACGACCACCATGACCAGGGCGACGGCGAGGGCCGCGAACGAGTCGAACGCCCACGACACGCGCACCGGCCCCGCGTCCTGCTCGCGCCGTCTGGCGGACTCGGCGCGCTCGGCGATCTGCTCCCCCACCCAGTCGGCGTGGGTCTTGCCGGCCAACGCCTGCGCCGCGGCCTGCTCCGCCGGGCTCAGCACCGGCTCGGTGTCGAAGCGGCCGCGCCGCGGCGGCGCCGCGCCCCGGCGCTGGGCCTTGGCCCGCTCGCGGGCGCCGCTGATCGGCGTCCACAGGCGCAGCAGCCGGCCGTCGTAGCGGACGTTGATGGAGTGGGAGACGGTGGCCTCCTCGATCGACTCCCACGGCAGGGTGGTCGTGCGCAGTGGGTTGCGGCCGACGAGCGCGGTCTCGGTGAAGAGGGTGACCGGCCTGAGCGCGGCCAGGTACACGAGCGCCGTCAGCACCGCGAGCACGGCCAGCGCGACCAGCGACGCCTTGCCGTTGTAGCGGACGATCAGATCGAAGACGTTCAGCGCGGCGAACGCCACCCACACCCACCCGAGGATGAACGCGGACCTCGACCGGTACGCCTGCCTCACGGCTGCCACTTCAGCCGCGCGAAGCCGGGCTTGATGACGCCGTTGATCAGCGCCAGCCGCTCGTCGAACGGCAGGAACGCCGACTTCATGGCGTTGACCGTGAACCACTGGAGGTCGTCCCAGCCGTAGCCGAACGCCTCGGCCAGCTTGGCGAACTCCTGGGACAGGCAGGTCGAGCTCATCAGCCGGTTGTCGGTGTTGACGGTGACGCGGAAGTAGAGGCGGCGCAGCAGCCCGATGGGGTGCTCGGCGATCGAGCGGGCGGCGCCGGTCTGCAGGTTGGAGGTGGGGCACATCTCCAGCGGGATGCGCTTGTCGCGTACGTACGCGGCGAGGCGGCCCAGCTTGGCGGTGCCGTCCTCGGCCACGGAGATGTCGTCGATGATCCGCACGCCGTGCCCCAGCCGGTCGGCGCCGCACCACTGGATGGCCTGCCAGATCGACGGCAGCCCGAACGCCTCGCCGGCGTGGATGGTGAAGTGGGCGTTCTCCCGCTGGAGGTACTCGAAGGCGTCGAGGTGGCGGGTGGGCGGGTAGCCGGCCTCGGCGCCGGCGATGTCGAAGCCGACCACGCCGACGTCGCGGTAGCGCACGGCCAGCTCGGCGATCTCCATCGAGCGGGCGGCGTGGCGCATCGCGGTCAGCAGCGTGCCGACGCGGATGCCGCGGCCCCGCGAGCCCTCCCGGAACCCCTCCAGCACCGCCTCCACCACCTGGTCGAGGCTGAGCCCGGCGGTGGTGTGCTGCTCGGGCGCGAAGCGCACCTCGGCGTAGACGACGCCGTCGGCGGCCAGGTCCTCGGCGCACTCGGCGGCCACGCGGACCAGCGCCTCGCGGGTCTGCATGACGCCCACCGTGTGGTCGAACGTCGTGAGGTAGCGCTCCAGCGAACCGGAGTCGGACGCCTCCTCGAACCACTGCCGCAGCTCGCCGGGGTCGGTCGTGGGCAGCCCGCCGTAACCGGCCTCGCGCGCCAGCTCCACGATCGTCTCGGCCCGCAGGCCGCCGTCGAGGTGGTCGTGGAGCAGCACCTTGGGCGCCCGGCGGATCTCGTCAATCGTGGGGCTCATCAGGCCATGATATGTGGCCTCTCCCCCGCCTCAGGGAGCACGTACGGCGTGCCCCGCCACGCGGGCGGGACACGGGCCTCAGTCGCGGCCGGCCGTCTCGGGGCTGAAGGCGGGCAGGCAGACCGCGATGTACTCCGCGCCCTCGGGCCCGGCGCTGTAGCGGATCTTCTCGCCCGGCTCTGACACCACGCTCTGCCCGGCCGCCACCTCGATGACGCCCTCGGCGTGCTCGACGAGGACGGTCCCGCGCAGCACGACGGTGTACTCGGTGAACGACGGGGTCTGCGCGGGCTCCTCCCAGCCGGGCGGGGCGACCATGTGGGCGATGGAGACCGCCTCGTCGCCGCTGTTGACCCGGCCGACGTGCTCGTCGATGAGCTTGCCGCCGGGCACCGGGATCCGCGTGGGTCCTTCGATCCTTCTCACCACCGTGTCAGTGTGCCACGTCGATGACCAGGCGGTCAGGACGGGTGTACTCGCGTACCCGGAAGGGGGTCTTCGACGCGGCGACGATCCCGATGCTCACCCGGCCCTCGAAGTCGCCCGCCTTGAGGATGCCGGTGACGTTGCCGAGCGGCTGGTCGATCGGGGTGCCGGTCCAGGTGGGGGCGCCGTCCTCGGTGTGCGCCTCGGCGGGGGTGAGCAGGACGTACAGGCAGGGGTGGCCGCGCAGGGCGAGCGGCTTGCCGGAGCCGTCCTGCTGCAGCTCGTCCACCCAGCGGACGGTGTAGCCGGGCAGGCCGCCCTTGACGTCCACCACGACGCGGTCGAACCCGTCGTGGCGCCCGGTGCGGACGCCGGTCACCAGGGTGGGCTCGCCCCGGTCGCGCTCGACCTCCACGGGGGCGGTGCCGGTCGGGCGGGCCGTGGCGGCGAGCTCGTCGGGGCGCGCGGAGGCGGCGGACGCGCCGGGGGTGGCCGCCGCCGGGCCACCGGTGGTGGCCCGGCCGGGGGTCGTGGTGGTCCCACCGGGCCGTACGGGGGCGCCGGGCTCGGGCGAGACGGTCGCGGTCGCGACGCCTCCGGGGCCGGCGCCGCAGGCGGCCGAGGACGCCACGGCGGCCAGGACCGCGAGCCCTCCGAGGACCCGCAGGAGGGGCCGTGGGGAGGACCGCGGGAGGAGCCGCGGCAGGGGCCGCCGGAGGAGTCGCAGGACGGGGTGCGGGAGGAGCCGCCCGGTGACACCCGGCAGGCGGCGGTCTCCCGCCGGGCGCGGCCGGGCCGGGGATGACGTGCTCATACCGTGGGGATGCCCGGCCCGCGCCCCCGCGAAGCCCACCCGGCCGCTTCGGCCGTCAGACCGTCTCGTACGCCTTGACCTCGGGCTCCTCCACCAGGGCCGGCCTGGCGGGGCGCAGTCCGAAGGCGGAGATCCCGAGCCCGATCACGGCCAGGGCCAGCGACACCACGATCGCGGACCGCAGCGCCCCGATCGACAGGCCGCCGGCCGGGCCGGAGGTGAGGACAGCGGTGACCACGGCCAGCACGATGGCGCCGCCCACCTGGCCGGAGGTGTTGAGCAGGCCGGAGGCCAGGCCCTGCTCGTCGTCGTCCACGCCGTTGGTGGCCTGGATGTTCAGCGACGGGAACGACAGCGCGAACGCCACGCCCAGCAGCAGCATGCCCGGGATGACCAGGCCGCCCAGGCTGGGCCGCTCGTCGATGCCGAGGAACATCGCGTAGCCGCCGGCCAGCGCCGCGGCGCCGATGACGATGAGCTTGCCGGTGCCGAACCGGTCGGCGAAGTCTCCCATCTTGGTGGAGGTCACCGCGACGAGCAGCCCGGCGGGCAGGAAGGCGAGGGCCGTGCCGAGGGCGGACCAGCCGAGCAGGTTCTGGAAGTACTGCATGGCGACGAACTGGAAGGCCACGTACGAGCCCATGAGGATGAGCAGGCCGAGGTTGGCGCGGACGAGCGAGCCGGAGCGCAGGATGCCGAGACGCACCAGCGGGTGGCGCATCCGCAGCTCGGCGAGGACGAACAGGCCGAGCAGCGCGGCGCTGGCCACGAGCGAGCCGATGGTGCGGACGGAGGCCCAGCCGGCCTCGGGCGCCTGCACGACGGTGAAGACGAGCAGCAGCATCGAGGCGGTGATCAGCACGGCGCCGACCAGGTCGTGGCCGCCCTCGGCGCGGTCCTCGGCGACGCGGGGCAGCAGCTTCAGCGCCGCGACGAGCGCGATGATCGCGATCGGCACGGGCATCAGCAGGGTCCAGCGCCAGCCGATCTCGGTGAGCAGGCCGGAGATCACCAGTCCGAGGGAGTAGCCGCTGGCGCCGCAGGCGGTGAAGATGCTCAACGCCCTGTTGCGCTCCGGTCCCTCGGGGAACGTCGTCGTGATGATCGACAAGGCGGCCGGGGCGGTGAAGGCGGCGGCCACGCCCTTCACGAACCGGGCCGCGATCAGCAAGGTCCCGTCGTCCACGAGTCCGCCGAGCAGCGAGGCCACGGCGAAGACGCCCAAGGCGACCAGGAACACCCTGCGCCGCCCGAGCAGGTCGGCGGTCCTGCCGCCGAGCAGCAGCAAGCCGCCGTAGCCGAGCACGTAGCCGCTGACCACCCACTGCAGCGAGGACGTGGACAAGTTCAGATCGTGCTGGATGGAGGGCAACGCCACGCCGACCATCGACACGTCAAGGGCGTCAAGGAAGATCACAGCACAGAGCACGGCGAGCGCGCCCCAACGAGATGAGGAAGACGACATGAGCCAGAACATTACATGCATCCGCATCTAATGCAAGGGAATTTAATTCCATTGCATAGGATTTCGCGAGGTGGTAACCTCCGCGTCATGGACGAGGACTTCGTCGTCGGGATCTGGCATGACGTCCTGGCCAAGCACGCCAGGACCATGTGCATGCTGGAGCGCGAGCTGGGCGACAGGCACGGGCTCGGCGCCAGCGAGTTCGAGGTGCTCGACCGGCTCGCCGGTCACGAGCGCAAGCTGCGGCTCCAGGAGCTGTGCGACGAGGTCCACCTCAGCCAGAGCGCGCTGTCACGCGTGGTCGCCCGGCTGGAGAAGGCCGGGCTCGTCCTGCGCGGCGCCTGCGACATCGACCGGCGCGGCGTGTTCGTGTGCCTGACCGACGAGGGGCGCACCCGCCACGCGGCGGCGCTGCCGACCCACCGCGCGGTCCTCGCCGAGGTCTTCGCCGGCACGGCCGTCCCCGTCGCCTGAGCCGCCGGGGTCCTGACGGGGCCGACCCCGTGCGGGCGTCGCGTCAGGCCGTGATGCGGTCGATGACCAGCGGCAGGTGCTCCCCCGCCGCCGGACCGACCGCGTAGCCGCCCTCCAGGGCCGCCAGGGCCCGCTCGAAGCGGGCGGCCTCGTCCGCGTGCAGGGTCATGAGCGGCTGCCCCTCACGGACCACGTCGCCCGGCTTGGCGTGCAGGGTGACGCCGGCGCCGGCCGACACCGGGTCCTCCTTGCGGGCCCGGCCCGCCCCGAGCCGCCAGGCGGCCAGGCCCACCGCGTAGGCGTCGAGGCCGGCCAGCACGCCTGACGCGGGGGCCGCGACGGTCATGGTCTCGGCCGCCCGGGGCAGCGGCGCGTCGGGGTCGCCGCCCTGGGCGGCGATCATGCGGCGCCAGTGGTCCATCGCCGAGCCGTCCTTGAGCGCCTGCTCGGGGTCCTTGCCGGCGATCCCGGCGGCCTCCAGCATCTCCCGCGCCAGCCGTACGGTGAGCTCGACGACGTCGGCCGGCCCGCCCCCGGCGAGCACCTCGACCGACTCCTCGACCTCCAGCGCGTTACCCACGGCCAGGCCGAGCGGCCGGTCCATGGCGGTCAGCAGCGCCACCGTGCGCACGCCCGCGCCGGTGCCGAGCGCGACCATCGTCTCGGCCAGCTCGCGGGCCCGCTCCGTGGTCTTCATGAACGCCCCGGAGCCGACCTTCACGTCGAGCACCAGCGAGCCCGTGCCCTCGGCGATCTTCTTGGACATGATGGACGAGGCGATGAGCGGGATCGACTCGACCGTGCCGGTGACGTCGCGCAGCGCGTACAGCTTCTTGTCGGCGGGCGCCAGGCCGGAGCCCGCCGCGCACACCACCGCGCCGGCGGAGCGCAGGACCGCCAGCATCTCGTCGTTGGACAGCGAGGCCCGCCAGCCGGGGATCGACTCCAGCTTGTCGAGCGTGCCGCCGGTGTGGCCGAGGCCGCGGCCCGAGAGCTGCGGCACGTACGCGCCGCACGCGGCCACGAGCGGCGCCAGCGGCAGCGTGATCTTGTCGCCGACGCCGCCGGTCGAGTGCTTGTCGGCGGTCGGCCGGTCGAGCCCGGACCAGTCCATGCGCTCGCCGGAGCGGATCATGGCCTGGGTCCAGGCGGCGATCTCCCCGCGGTCCATGCCGTTGAGCAGGATCGCCATGGCCAGCGCCGACATCTGCTCGTCGGCGACCTCGCCCCGGGTGTAGGCGTCGATCACCCAGTCGATCTGCGCGGTCGTCAGCTCGCGGCCGTCCCGCTTGGCGACGATGACCTCGATGGCGTCCATCAGGAGCTGCGCGACAGGTCGTCGGGGCCGAACGCGTAGGGCAGGATCTCGTCCATCCGCTTCGGTCCGTCCACGGTCTCCACCAGCAGGCCGGCGCCGCCGAACTCGAACAGCAGCTGCCGGCAGCGCCCGCACGGCATCAGCAGCTCGCCGTGGCCGTCCACGCAGGTGAAGGCCACCAGCCGGCCGCCGCCCGAGGCGTGCAGCGCCGACACCAGGCCGCACTCGGCGCACAGGCCGACCCCGTACGAGGCGTTCTCCACGTTGCAGCCCGTCACGACGCGGCCGTCGTCCACCAGGGCCGCGGCCCCTACGGGGAACTTGGAGTACGGGGCGTAGGCCCGGTGCATGGCCTCCGTGGCGGCGGCCCGCAGCCCGTCCCAGTCAAAACTCGTGTCGGTACCCATCAGTGTTGCTCCCCCCGGCGGTAGCGCACGCCGTCGGCCTTGGGCATCCGCAGGCGCTGCGAGGCGACCAGGAGCACGAGCAGCGTGAGCACGTGTGGCGTGATGAAGACGAACTCGTTCGGCAGCTTGTCGACCACGATCCAGAGCCACAGGAGCACGACGGCGGCCACCGCGGCCCCGGCCAGCACCGTGTAGTCCTTGGGGGTCCGGGTGACGACCACCTCGGCCTGGACCGGTGCGAGCATGGCCCGGATCCGCATGCCGATGTAGATCAGCAGCAGGATGGCGCCGAACAGCAGGATCGAGGTGACGGCATCCGAGCTGCGCAGCTTCAGGCCCTCGGCGTAGCCGAACAGCGCGGCGCCGGCCGCGAGCCCGCCGGGCCGCCAGTTGCCGAAGATCATGGCGGCCAGGCCGATGAAGCCGCGGCCCTGGGTCTGCCCCTCGACGTACTTGGTGCTGATGAAGACCAGGAACACGCCGCCGAGCCCGGCCAAGGCGCCGGAGATGACGACCGCGACGTACTTGATGAGGTAGACGTTGACGCCCAGCGACTCGGCGGCCCACGGGTTCTCGCCCGCCGAGCGCAGGCGCAGGCCGAACGCCGTGTGCCAGAGCACGAAGAACGTCAGCGGCAGCAGCAGCACGGCCAGGATGACCAGCACGTTCACATTGTGCGTCAGGCCGCGCAGGATCCCCGCCACGTCCGACACGAGGAACCAGTGGGTGCGCTCCAGACCGCCCAGCCAGTCGGGGCCGGAGGAGAACAGCGGCAGGCTCGGGGTGGGCGCCTGCGACTGCAGCGGCGGCGAGGTGGTGATGCCGGCACCCGCCGCGGCCGCCGAGGTGCCCTCCTTGAAGAAGACCTCCGACAGGAAGCGGGTGATGCCGGGGCCGAGCAGGTTGATGGCGACGCCGCTGATGATGTGGTCGACGCCGAAGGTCACGGTCGCGACCGCGTGGACGAGCCCGCCGAGCGCGCCCGCGAGCAGACCGGCGACCAGTGCGGCCCACGGCCCCCACTGGTAGCCCGCCCAGCCGGCGAACCAGGTGCCGAGCACCATCATGCCTTCGAGGCCGATGTTGACCACGCCGGCCCGCTCGGCCCACAGCCCGCCGAGGCCGGCCAGCCCGATCGGCACCGCCAGCATCAGCGCGGCGGCGAACGTGCCGGAGGAGGTGAGGTCGTTCTGCCCGGAGATCACCCGGACGAGCGACATGAGCAGGACGAGGACGGCGACGCCGATGAGCGCCAGGTGATACTTGCGGATCCGGGTCGAGCCCGCGACGGTCGTCATGCTGCCACCTCAACCGGAGTGTCCCTGCCGAGCTGCCGCGCGGCCCGCCGTTCCTCGCGCCGCAGCGCCATCCTGCTGGTGATCTCGTTGGCGACGACCACCAGGAGCACGATCGCGCCCTGCATGATCGCGATGACCGAGGGCGGCACGTCGGCGAACTGCAGCGGCCCCTGCGCCCGGTCGAGGAAGCCGAACAGCAGCGCGGCGACCGCGATGCCCACGGGCCGGTTACGGCCGAGCAGGGCGACGGCGATGCCGAGGAAGCCGAGGCCGGGGGTGAAGTTCGAGCCGAAGTTGTGCTTGTCGCCGAGGATCTCCGGCAGTCCGATCAGGCCCGCGATCGCGCCGGACAGCACCATCGCGGCGATGACCATCTTCTTCGGGTTGACGCCCGAGGCCAGCGCGGCCGACGGGTTGAGGCCGCTCGCCTTGACGTCGAAGCCGAACCCGGTCCGCTCCAGGACCACCCAGACGGCCACGCCGAGCAGGATCGCCACGATCAGGAAGCCCCACAGGCCGCCGCCGCGCGGCGCGGGCAGCCCGAGCAGCTCGAAGATCCCGTTGAGGTTGGGGAACCAGGCCGACTCGGGCAGCGTGGGCGTGCTCGTCGTGAGCTGTCCCTTGGCGCGCTCGCCGGTGAACGGGCCGCGGACGAGGAACGCCGCCAGGTTGATGGCGATGTAGTTGAGCATGATGGTCGAGATGACCTCGTTCACGCCGCGGGTGACCTTCATCACGGCCGGGATCAGCGCGTACAGGCCGCCGACGGCCGCCGCGACCACGATGATCACGAGGATCTGGATCGGGGCGGGCGCGGCGAACTGGGAGCCGACGAACGCGGCGCAGATGGCCGCGATCCGGTACTGGCCCTCGACGCCGATGTTGAAGAGGTTCATCCGGAAGCCGACCGCCACGGCCAGGCCGGCGATGAACAGCGGCACCGAGCGGTTGATCATGGTGGTGATGCCGTTCACCACCGCGCGCTCGGTCTCGCCGAAGTTGAAGAACGCCGCGAACGCCGCCTCCGGGCTCGCGCCCGCCGCGATGATCGCGACGCTGGAGATGGCCACCGCCAGCACGATCGCGGCGACGGCGCCGACGACGGTGAGCAGCGCCCGGTAGAGCCCCGCGGGCATCACGCCTCCTCAGCGCCGGTAAGGGTGCCGGCGTCAGTACGCGCGTCGGTACGCGTCTCATTGTCGTTCTCGGCCCCGGCGGTCCGCGTTCCACCGCTGATCGCGCCGGTCATGTAGCCGCCCAGCCGCTCGGGGGTGACGTCGGACGGGTCGAGCCGGGCGACGAGCCGCCCGCGGTAGATCACGTGCAGCGTGTCGGACAGGCCGATCAGCTCGTCGAGGTCGGCCGAGATCAGCAGCACGGCCAGCCCGGCGGCGCGGGCGGCGCGCAGGTGGTCCCAGATGGCGGCCTGGGCGCCCACGTCCACGCCCCGCGTGGGGTGCGCGGCGATGAGGAACACCGGCTCTCCGCTCATCTCGCGGCCGACGATCAGCTTCTGCTGGTTGCCGCCCGACAGGGCCAGGGCCAGCGTGTCCACGCCGGGTGTGCGGACGTCGTAGTCGTCGATGATGCGCCGGGTGTCGGCCTTGGCGGCGCGCCGGTCGATCCAGACGCCCCTGCGGGCGGGCTTGCGCGTCTGGTGGCCCAGCACCCGGTTCTCCCACAGCGACGCCTCCAGCAGCAGACCCTGCCGGTGGCGGTCCTCGGGGATGTAGCCGATGCCGGCCTCGCGCCGCTTCAGCGTGCTCCAGGAGCTGATGTCGCGGCCGGTCAGCTCGACCGTGCCGTGCACGGCCCGCATCCCCATGACGGCCTCGATCAGCTCCGTCTGGCCGTTGCCCTCCACGCCCGCGATGCCGAGGATCTCGCCCCGGTGGATGTCGAACGACACGTCGTCGAGGAGCAGCCGGCGGCCCTCCGCGCGAAGGAGCGCGGTGTAGTCGGCGACCGAGGCGCCCTTCGGCAGGGGCCGGAACCCGTCGGCCTCCATGGTCAGCTCCGACACGCTCAGGGCGACGGTGTCGGTCACCGTGGACTCGCGCGTCTCGGGCGTGGGCAGCTCGCTGCCGACCATCAGCTCGGCCAGTTGCCGGGCGGTCACCTCGCGCGGGTCGGCGCTGGCGACCGTGGTGCCGCGCCGGATCACGGTGATCGCGTCGGCGATGCTGAGCACCTCGTCGAGCTTGTGCGAGATGAACAGGACGGTCAGCCCGCCCGCCTTGAGCTCGCGCAGGTTCTCGAAGAGCTCGTCCACCTCCTGCGGCACGAGGACCGCGGTGGGCTCGTCGAGGATGAGGATGCGGGCGCCCCGGTAGAGCACCTTGAGGATCTCCACGCGCTGCCGGTCGCCGACGCCGAGGTCCTCGACCAGGCGGTCGGGGTCCACCTGCAGGCCGTGCGTGGAGGACAGCTCCTCGATGCGGGCGCGCGCCCGTGCGGTGTCGAGGGCGCCGGCCCTCTTCGGCTCGGCGCCGAGGACGACATTCTCCAGCACGGTGAAGTTGTCGGCCAGCATGAAGTGCTGGTGCACCATGCCGATGCCCGCGTCGATCGCGTCGCTGGGCGTGCGGAACGACACCTCCGTGCCGTTGATCTTGATCGTGCCCTCGTCCGGCTTCTGCATGCCGTAGAGGATCTTCATCAGGGTCGACTTGCCCGCGCCGTTCTCCCCGACGATCGCGTGCACCGTGCCGGGTTCGACGGTGATGCGGATGTCGTGGTTGGCGACGACGCCGGGAAAGCGCTTGGTGATGCCCTCCAGCTCGACGGCGGGTGGCGCCGTGTCGCGGGCGTCGGCGTTCATTGGTCGCTCACCGTTCCTCATTCGCTCCGCTCCGGGATGGCTGGTTCGCTCCCGCGCCTCCGGGCCGGGTGGAGCGGGCGGAAGAGACCGAAGGCCCGGGTACGGGGTTCCGGGCCCTCGGTCGTCGTCCCTGTCACGCGTTACGGCTTGGCCGAAACCGTGATCTTGCCGTCGACGATGTCCTTCTTGGCAGCGTCCAGCTTGTCCTTGATGTCGTCGATCTCGCCACCGGTGGTGGCCAGGCCCACGCCGTCGACCTTGAGGTCGTACACGGTGTTGCTGCCACCCTTGGCGCCGCCCTGGAACGCCTTGACGAACTCGAACACGCCGACGTCCACGCGCTTGAGCATCGAGGTCATGATGACCGACTGCAGGTCGGTCTCCTTGATGGTCTGGCGCTGGTCGGAGTCGACGCCGATGGCCTTCTTCTTGGCCGCGGCGGCCGCCTGGAACACGCCGAGGCCGGAGTCGCCGGCGGCGTGGTAGACGATGTCGGCGCCGTCCTGGTACATCTTCTCGGCCGCGACCTTGCCCTTGTCGGGGGCCTTGAAGCCGCTGAAGTCGCCGTCGGGCGTCAGGTACTTGACGTCGATCTTGGCGTCCTTCTTGACCGACTTCACGCCGGCCACGAAGCCCGCCTCGAACTTCTTGATCAGGTCGTTCTCGACGCCGCCGACGAAGCCGACGTGGCCGCTCTTCGCCTTCAGGGCCGCGGCGACGCCCGCCAGGTAGGAGCCCTGCTCCTCGGCGAACTGCAGGCCGGTCACGTTCGGGGCGTTGGAGGCCGAGTCGACGACCGCGAACTGGATGTCGGGGTACTCCTCGGCGGTCTTCTTGATGTCCTCGCCGTAGGCGAAGCCGACGCCGATGATCGGGTTGTAGCCGGCGTCCGCGAGCTGACGGAGCAGCTCACCGCGGTTGGAGCCGTCGGAGGCCGGGCTCAGGTCCTTGATCTCCGCGCCGAGCTCGGACTTGGCCTTCTCCAGGCCCGCGTAGGCGGCGTCGTTGAAGGACTTGTCACCGCGCCCGCCGACGTCGAAGGCGAGACCCACCTTGAGCGCGCCCGCCTTGGGCGCGTCGCTGCTGGCGCCCGCGCTGGGCTGGGCGCTCGACGTGGCGTCCCCACTGGTGTTGCCGCCGCAGGCCGCGGCTGCCATGAGCATGGCGCCGGCCATCGTGCCGATCGCCATCCTGCCGAATCGCTTGCCGAGCAAGTCGACTCCCTTCCAATTCCCCGCCGTCAGACTTCATCGCAGGCGCGAAGAAAAGTACGGCAACCCTGCACGGAAGATAGTTGCTTGACCTGGGCGGTCCAAACCGGCACACAGGGTCGCAACCGCTCCGTTATCGACATCTCTCGCGTCCGTGACCTGATCTGGGGAGACAGGGGCGCCGGAGGGCGCGTGGCAACCTTTGCCGGACTTTGACCGAGGAGGGGCCCTTGCCGCCGCCCCGATCATGGCAGAGATTCGATCAAAGGTGGAATGGTCCTCTGGAGATCTCATGCGCTTTCGCAAGGTCCTCGCCGCGCCCCTGACCGCGCTGCTCACCCTGCCGCTGTGCGGACCGGCCTGGGGCTCCACACCGTCCGCGGCCGACGGCCCCTCGATCGTGGTCGAGAACGGCGCCACGCAGCCGGTCTTCTCCCGCGCCGACGCCATCGCGCAGACGGTGTACGTGGAGGTGACGGGCACCGACAGCGACGGCGACGGCGCGCCCGACCGCGTGGCGGTGGACATCCTGCGCCCCAGGGAGACCGACCACGGGCTCAAGGTCCCTGTGATCATGGAGGCGAGCCCGTACTTCGCGGGCGGCAACGACGTGGCCAACCACGTCGTGGACGTCGACGCGGACGGCAACCCCCTGCCCGCCCTCCGCGCCCGCGCGGACAAGCTGACCGCCGAGCCGTTCGACGGCTACTACGACAACTACTTCCTGCCGCGCGGCTACGCGGTCGCGCTGGTGGAGAACCTCGGCAGCGGACGCGCCACCGGCTGCCCGACCACCGGCGACCGCAACGAGACCGCCGGGCCGAAGGCCGCGATCGACTGGCTGAACGGCCGAGCCAGGGGCTTCACCCCCGAGGGCGAGCCCGTCACCGCCTCCTGGGCCACCGGCAAGGTGGGCATGATCGGCGTCTCCTACAACGGCACGCTGGCCAACGCGGTCGCCTCCACCGGCGTCGAGGGGCTGGAGACCATCGTGCCGATCGCCGCGATCTCCTCCTGGTACGACTACTACCGGTCCGGCGGCGGCGTGGTCGCGCCGGGCGGCTTCCAGGGCGAGGACGCGGACGTGCTCGCCAGGTACGTGCTGACCAGGGCCGACGGTCAGCGCGTCTGCGGCCCGGTCGTCGACCACCTGACGGCCGCGCAGGACCGGATCACCGGTGACTACAGCCGCTTCTGGGACGACCGGAACTACCTCGGCGACGTGGACAAGGTGCGGGCCAGCGTCTTCCTGGTCCACGGGCTCAACGACTGGAACGTCAAGACCGGGCAGTTCGCCCAGTGGTGGCGCGCCCTGGCCAAGCGGGACGTACCACGCAAGGTCTGGCTGCACCAGGGCACGCACATGAACCCCTTCAGCCTGCGCACCGCGGAGTGGCTGCGGCAGCTCCACGGCTGGTTCGACCAGTGGCTGTACGGCATCGACAGCGGGATCATGCGGGAGCCCCGGGCAGACGTCGAGACCGCACCGGGAACCTGGCAGAGGCACCGGACCTGGCCCGTGCCCGGCACCGTGCCGGTCCGGCTGCACCTCGGCGCGGACGCAAGGCTCGGCGCGATCCCGAGCGCGAAGGCGCCCCGCGAGACGTTCACGGACCAGAAGTCCCGTACCGCCGAGCAGCTCGCCGAGACGGCGCCCGCGCCCGACCCGAACCGCCTGGCCTACCTCACCGCGGCCCTGCCCGCGGACGTGCGGGTCTCGGGCACGCCGTCCGTGACGGTCACGGCCTCGCTGTCGGACGGGGCGTCGCCGTACCTGACGGCGTTGCTCGTGGACTACGGCACGGACGTGCGGCCCACCGGCACGCTGGTGCCGACCGGGGAGACGCTCTGCTACGGGCAGGGGGTGCCCGGCGACACGGGCTGCACGGCCCTGCGCACGCTCGGCACCGCGACGACGCCGTACACGATCGTCACCCGCGGCTGGCTGGACACCCGCAACCGGCACCGCCCGGACGTGACGGAGCCGCTGCGGCCGGGGCGGGAGTACACCTTCCGGTGGGATCTCCAGGCCACCGACCACGTCTTCAGGAAGGGGCACCGGCTGGGGCTGGTGATCCTGTCGACGGACCGCGACTTCACGCTCCGCTACCCGGAGGGGACCCGGGTCACGCTCGCCCCGTCGCGCTCCGTCTTCACCCTCCCGGCCTCGGTCCGGCCCCTGCTGTGACGCGCGTCGGGACGGGGGTCAGGCCAGCGAGGTGATGGGGTCGGTGACGGTGACCGGGCCGGACTCCCACAGGGCCGTCAGCGCCGTGGCGGCCATGACCCGGACGCCCATGCCGATCGCCGACTCGTCCACGTCGAAGGTGCCCTGGTGGATGTCGTACGTCTCGCCGCCGACGGAGCGGGTGCCGAGGCGGGCGAACGCGCCGGGGACCGACTCCAGGTACCAGGCGAAGTCCTCGCCGCCGAGCGACTGCTGGGTGGGGGCGACGGAGTGCGGGCCGAGGGCCCGCTGGGTGGCCTCGGCGAGCATCTCGACGCTCATCTCGTCGTTGACCACCGGCGGGACCCCGCGGACGTACTCCATCTGCGCCTCGATCCCGTACGCGCCGGCGACCGAGTCGAGCAGGGACTTGATGAGGTCGGGGGCGGCGTGCCAGGCGTTCTCGTCGAGGCAGCGCACGGTGCCCTCGGCGACGCCGTCGTCGGGGATGGCGTTGGCGGCCGAGCCGGCCTCGACCCGGCCCCAGACGAGGCTGAGGGAGCTGCGCGGGTCGACGCGGCGCGACAGGGCGGCGGGCAGCTCGGTGAGCACCTTGGCCAACGCGAAGACGAGGTCGGCGGTCAGGTGGGGGCGGGCCGTGTGGCCGCCGGGCCCGGAGACGCGCACGACGAGCCTGTCGCAGGCGGAGGTGATGGGGCCGGGCTTGAGCCCGACCTGGCCGACGTCGAGGCGGGGGTCGCAGTGGAGGCCGAAGATCCGGTCGACGCCGGTGATGCCGCCGTGGGCCATGACCTCCAGGGCGCCGCCGGGAAGCTCCTCGGCGGGCTGGAAGATGAGGCGCACGCGGCCGGGCAGCAGCCCCGCCGCGGCCTGCTGGGCGAGGAACAGGGAGGTGCCGAGCAGGATGGTGGTGTGCACGTCGTGGCCGCACGCGTGGCAGGCGCCCGGGACGGTCGAGCGGTAGGACACGTCCTTCTCGTCCTGGAGGCCGAGCGCGTCGATGTCGGCGCGGAGCGCGACGGTGGGGCCGTCGCCGCTGCCGACGTCGCAGATCAGGCCGGTGCCGCGCGGGAGCACGGACGGGACGAGGCCCGCGGCGCTCAACCGGTCGGCGATGCGCTGCGTCGTGCGGTACTCGGCGAAGGCGAGCTCGGGGTGCCGGTGGAGGTCGCGACGGAAGCCCACCAGGTCCTGCTCGTGCTCGGCCAGGAACGCGTCGAGTTCTCCCCGCAGCTCACGTCCCCGCATCAGTCACCGTCCCGTCCATGCCGTGGGACGTCTTCTGCCCCACGCCCACGGCGCATATCGTCCAATATCGTTACTGTCCCGTCCTGGTCTCACAAAGGCAGCTGTCCGGTCAGGGCAGCGACCCGGCGGATCGAAAGCCCGACCCTCCGGGCTGGTGCCAGGGGTCGTCGGCAAACGGGCGCGGCCGGAGGACTCCATGTGGAGGACAACCGCGGCAGCCCGGGGAGCACGGTGGGTGACCGTGAGCCCGAGGGCGATGCTTCGACTTTATCGCTCCCGCGCACCTTCCCGCGGACAACTACCCCAAAAATTAGCCGACGGCATGTCCGTAACCCGGTCCTGTCACGGGTTGTGAGGGGGCAAGTGACCTTGAAATAGTCACAACGGATCATTAGATGGTGACCCGTGGACACCCCGTCCAAACGTGCTGGGCGATTCCGAATCCTGTCACCTTCCGTCATGGTCATGACACTGCCACGACGGCTGCTTTCGCGAAAAATGCGTGCTTCACTCGCATTATGATCACTAAAATCCCGTTCGGGGAGAAGTATGCACGGTTGAGCATCTTCGAGCCGAGCGAGGGGACCCTGGTGGTCGTGCCCTCGCTCTCCCTCCCGCAGGACGAGCTGCGCCGCATCACGGCCGCGAGGTGCTACGAGGAGCGGCTGCTCTTCCTCCTCCTCAGCCTCCGCGAGCCCGGGGTCAAGGTGGTCTACCTCTCCTCCGTGCCCATCGACCAGGAGATCGTCGACTACTACTTCGGCTTCCTGCCGGACCCGGAGGACGCGGCCAAGCGGCTCACGCTCATCAGCCTCGACGACCCCCGCACCCAGCCGCTCACCCGGAGCCTGCTCGCCCGTCCCGAGATGGTCGAGCAGGTCCGCGCGGCCATCGACGGCGAGGACGCCTGGATGGTGCCGTTCGTGCTGAGCGAGCTGGAGGAGGAGCTCGCCTCGTCACTCGGCGTGCCCCTCTACGGACCGGCCACCGCGCTGGCCCACTACGGCTCCAAGAGCGGCTCGCGCGAGGTCGGGCAGGAGGCCGGCGTGCCGATGGCGCGCGGCTTCGGCGACCTGCGCACCCAGGCGGAGATCCAGGACGCCATCGACGCGCTGCCCGGCGAGCGCGTCATCGTCAAGCTCAACGACGGCTACTCCGGGCTCGGCAACGCCATCGTGCGCAAGCCCGGCGGCGACGTGCCCGACGCCTCCCGGTTCAGCTTCTCGGCGGACGGCGAGACCTGGGACACCTTCTCGGCGAAGATCTACGAGCGCGGCGCGGTGGTCGAGGAGTTCATCGAGCACCGGCCGCTGTACTACCCGAGCGCGCTGGCCCGGATCACCCCGGGCGGCCACCACGACGTCGTCGCCACCCACGACCAGGTGCTCGGCGGCGCCAACAACGACGTCTACCAGGGCTGCACGTTCCCCGCCGCCCCGGAGTACCGGGCGGAGGTCGGGGCGTCGGCGGCGAAGATCGCCGCCATCCTGGCCGAACGGGGCGTGGTCGGGCTGTTCGGCATGGACTTCTTCGCGCTCAAGGCCGACGCCGGCTACGCCGCGCTGCTGTGCGAGATCAACCTGCGCATCGGCGGCACGACGCACCCGTTCGGCGCCGCGATCCTGACGACCGGGGCCACGTACGACCCGGCGACCGGACTGCTCATGGCCGAAGGCCGGCCCAAGTACTACACCGCCACCGACAACTGCTCGGCGTCCTGCCTGCGGGGGCGCTCCCCCGGCGAGGTGATGCGGATGGTGGACCGGCTCGGCCTCGGCTTCGACCACGCGGCCCGCAAGGGGAACGTCTTCCACCTGCTGGGCGCGATCCCCGAGCACGGGAAACTGGGGTTCACCTCGATCGGCGACTCGCGCGAGGAGGCTGACGAGTTGCATCGGCTGACCCGGCTCGCCCTCTGCGGAGCGACGTCCAGCCGATGACGCCCACGACGGCCCCGAGCACGAGGTTGACGGCGATCAGAATGCCGTGCACCACGTAGAACGCGGTCGGATGGCCATCGGCCAGGTTAAACCCGAGATTCACCCACTCGAAGATCATGAAAATCCCGAGAAGAATGAGGAATCCGGCGATCTTTCGCGACATACCCACCCCTCTAGTATCGAGGTAGGACCTTCGGGGGAATGTGTCGCCACATGCGCAAGAACTCGAAGCTACGCTGAGATCGCCATGTGGACGAAACTGGTGCCTGCCACGGCACTCCTCGCCGCGGTCACGCTCACCGGGACCGCCCACGCCACGCCGGCCGAACCGCCGACGAGCCCTGTCGGCGGCGATCGGCTGGGTCACCACGGCCTGGTGGCGCCCGACGGCGTCAAGGAGCCGCCCAAGACCAAGGCCACCGCGTACGTCATCGCCGACGCCGACACCGGCGAGGTCCTCGCGGCGAAGAACCCGCATGTCCGCTACCTGCCGGCCAGCACGCTCAAGATCCTTACCGCCGTGACGCTGATCCCGCTGCTCGACAAGGACAGGACGGTCAGGCCCAGCGACAACGCCGTCAACCAGGAGGGCAGCGCCGTCGGCCTGACCACCAAGCCGATCTACAAGGTCGACGACCTGTTCAAGGCGCTGCTGATGTCGTCCGGCAACGACGCCGCCATGGCGCTGGCCGAGGCCAACGGCGGCCTGGCCAAGACGCTGCGGGACATGAACGCCGAGGCCCACCAGCTCCAGGCCAACGACACCGTGGCCAAGACCCCGAGCGGCCTCGACCAGCCGGGGCAGAGCAGCTCCGCCTACGACCTCACGCTGATCGCCCGCGCCGGCCTCGCCAACCCCGCGTTCAGGCGGTACGTGAGCACCAAGGTCGCCAAGTTCCCGGCGCCGAAGAACTATTACGAGATCAGCAACCACAACAAGCTGCTGTGGCGCTACCCGGGCATGATCGGCGTCAAGAACGGCTGGACGTCCAAGGCGCTCGGCAGCTTCGTCGGCGCCGCCACGCGGAACGGCCACACGATCATCGTCGCGATCATGCGCCACGACGGCTACTTCTGGGAAGAGGTGGCGGGGCTGCTCGACTGGGGCTTCGCCGAGCGGGGCAAGGTGACGCCGGTCGGGCGGCTGGTGGACCCGCTGCCGGCGGCGGTGCCGGTGCGCGAGCGGCAGACCGCGCCCGCCCCGGCCGCCTCCGCGAGCGCCCGGCCGAGCTCGCTGCTC